>JAZRGJ010000167.1:0-6386 GCA_045644125.1 Eubacteriales bacterium
CCGTTATGTCCGATAAAGGCGCATATTTCACCGGGCTTTATTTCAAGCGAAAGATTATCAACCGCCTTTTTATCGCCGTATTTTTTAGTAAGATTCTGAATTTTTAACATAAAAATCTCCCTTAGTTTGATGAAAAAAGTATACCACTTTTATCCCTTATTGTCAATGCATACTAAAAATATTTGTGCAAGAATTCAAGTTAATATTCCGTTTTTTCGGTTGACTTAAGCGAAAATTGAATGTATAATTGATTATGGACGAAAAAACGTCCTATTTTTCCAATTGCGAGGTTCTTATGAAAACTGAAAAAAGCTTCGTTACGTACGAAGAATTTGGCGCTATAGGCGACGGTGCGCACGACGACTTGCCCGCTATCGTTGCAGCCCACGATTATGCTAACGAAATGGGACTTCCCGTCAGGGCGCGCGACGATGCGGAATATTATCTCGGCGGAAAGGCAATTTACGCAAAGGTAATGACCGATACCGATTTCGGAACAGCAAAATTCATAGTTGACGACAGACGACTTGACGACCACACTCTTTACTGCTTTGAGGTTGAATCGAGATACGAGGAATACGTACCCGACATTAAGTCTATCAAGGCAGGACAGAAGAAAATCGATTTTCCGCACGAGGGAAAAACTTTTATCCGTGTTTACGGTGACGACACGAAGCGCGTTTACATACGAACAGGTCTAAATATAAATTCGGGAGACATTCCCGTTGAATGCTTCGTCGTTGACGGAGACGGAAACGTTCTTAACGATATTAGCTGGGACTATGACAACATTTCAAAAATCACGGCAAAATGCGTTGAAGACGAGCCGATAACCGTAGAGGGCGGAATTTTCACAACCATCGCAAACCAATGGATTTGCGAATACGCATCGCATAAAAGAGGCATACGTGTCTCGCGTTCAAACGTAACGGTTAAAAATATTCAGCATTATATCACGGGCGAGCTTCCCGACCACGGCGCGCCGTATTCGGGCTTTATAACCGTTTTCAAAAATTACAACACTCTCGTTCACGACTGTATTCTCACGCCTCACTTTACCTATCAGATGGAAAGCAATGTTCCCGGCAAAAAGGTTGGAATGGGTACTTACGATTTAAGTATGGCTTTCGCGCTCAACGTGAAGCTTAAAAATCTTAAGCAATCCCGTTCAATCGAGGATTTGAGATATTGGGGCCTTATGGGAACTAATTATTGCAAGGACCTCACTATTGAGGACTGTGAAATTTCCCGTTTTGACGCGCATTGCGGTATAACGAACTGTACGATACGCCGCTCGCACTTCGGATACGCGGGATTAAATCTTATCGGCTTCGGTAAATTTTTGCTTGAGGACAGCTACGTAAACGCGCCGCAGATGTTAACCCTGCGCTCCGACTACGGCTCCTCGTTCAAGGGTACGATAACCATAAGAAACTGTGTATGGCGCCCCTTTTTCAACCGTGATCTCAAAGTGATTTTCGCCTACAATTCAGGCAACCACTATTTCGGGTACGACTCTTATTTCGGCACGAATATTGAAATTGACGGACTCACTATAGACGACTGTCACGTTGATGCCGACAAGGCCCTTTTCCTGCTTCCCGATTATGACGAGGGATATGAAAAAAATAAGCCTTATAAATACATCACTCCTGAAAAAATCACTCTTAAAAACATAAAAGCCCTCTCGGGAAAAGAGGTTAAAATAGCCGCCCGCCCCGAAGAATATGAAGAAACGGCAATAATATACGAATAAGCTATGGAAAAGTTGAAAATTTCTGACTTAAAATGTGAATATCTTTTCTCGCCCATGGGAATATCCGAGCCGAATCCGCGTTTTTCATTCAAGCTCCATTCTTCCGAAAGCTTAGATACGCAAAGCGCCTACAGAATAACGCTTGCAAAAAGTGCCGAGGATTTAACGTCCGAACGTTACGTTTACGACAGCGGTAAAATCAGCAGCAAGCAATGCTATGCAATACGCTATAGCGGTTCGCCGCTTGCAAGCTTCTCTTCTTACGCTTGGCGCGTCACGGTTTGGAATGATAAGGGCGAGTGGGCAAATTCCGAAATTTCATTCTTTGAAACGGGAGCTTTTTCGCTTTCCGATTGGCGCGCGCCTTGGATAAGCGCGAAAAATGCAAAGAGTCCCATGCACGTAAGAATGCCCTTCACCTTGAAAAACAAAGCAAAGCTTGTACGCGAGCGACTGTTTATCGCAAGCACGGTTGGAGCTTTCGGTCCTCTCACGTTCTGCGTAAATCAAGCCTACGTTACCCTTAATGGCAAGCGCGTAGGAAAAGACGAGCTTTTTCCCGGTCAGATTTCCGAGAAAAAAGGAAGAGCGCTCTACGCAAGCTATGATATTGAGTCGTTAACGCAGGATGGCGAAAACGTTCTTGGCGCAGTTATTCTCTCTAACGCTTTCAGCGCTTTTATACTACTTGAAGAAAAGAACGGTCAGATCGAATTTATTCCCCTTACCGAAAATGCGCTTACCTCGGGAAGCGGACCTTATACGCTTTGGGACAAGGGCGTTGAGGACCAGGCAGGAAAGTGCGAAAACTACGACGCGACGGAAGAATACGTAGGCTTTGATATGCCGGGGGGCCGTTTTGATGCTTGGGAAAAAGCAACGTTTGTTAAACCACCCGAAATTATATGCGCTCAAACCGCAAAAGCCAATGTTATAGAGAGTTTAGCGCCTATATCCGTTAGAAAAATCGGAGAAACTCATTTTCTCCTTGATTTTGGAAAAACCGTAAACGGCCACATTTATTTGCCAATGAAAAATCCCACGCGCGGAAGAAGGGTTTCAATAGCATACGCTGAGGCTATTTTGCCGAACGGCGAACTAGATCCGACAAGCACCGTGAATTTTCAGCGCGGCGAGTTTGGCCCTCATATTGACAGCTACATTCCGCGCGGCGAAGAATACGAAATATACGAGCCGAGATTTTCAAATCACAGTTTCCGCTATGCAATGGTAATGAACTTTCCTGCGCAAATGTGGAGCGAAGACTGTCCCGAAGAGATTTTTCTTGCACGCGCGCAATTCGTACATAGCCCTGTTTTAAAACAAACGAGTTTTTCCTGCTCCGACGCCGATATAAACGCGCTATACGAAATCAGCCATTTATCCGAGCGCGACAATCTAGTTACGATACCGACGGATTGCCCTTCAAGAGAGCGCCACGGATGGCTTGGCGATGCGCTCGTCACGGCGGAGGCGGAATGTATACAGTTTGATATGATTTCTTTTTACGAAAGCTGGCTTCGCACAATTGCTGACGACCAGACGCCGCAAGGAAATCTACAGTATATAAGTCCGTGCTTAAGTGAGAGAATTATCGGAAAAATGGATATTCCGTGGTGTACCGCAGCGGTTATGATTCCGTATTTCACTTATATGGAATACGGTGATAAAAACATTCTTGAAAAAAACTTTCCAATGATTGAGCGCTGGTGCCGATTTATTGACTCCTTGAAGGACGAAAACGGACGCATAAAAGACGGCGTCAGATGGGGCGACCATACTGCGCTTCAACCGATGGACCACGATTGGCTTGGAATTATTTATTATTGCTTCAGTATGCAATATGCATCAAAGATTGCAGATATACTCGGCAAAGACGCTTTGTTCTTTAAAAACTGCGAAAGGGCCGCAAAACTCATATTAAAAAATGAACTTTTGGAAAACAATGGTTTTGGCGGAGGAATACAAGGCGATATTGCGCACGCTTTGGCGCTTCGTCTTGTTGATGGCGAAGAGGCGGAAAAATACGCGCGTATGCTTGTTGAGGATATAGAAAATAACGCTTACCTTCTCACCTGCGGAGCCTTGGGTATATATCATCTTATAAACGTTTTGTCAGATTTCGGTTACCACGACACAATTTACAAAATTGCAAAATGCGATGCCGAGGGAAGCTTTTTATACTGGATAAAGCATTTTGACGCAACTACGGCTTTTGAAAGTCTCAATTATACGGACTGGCAATCACGCAATCACCCGTTCCTTATGGGAAGCCTCAACAAATGGTTCTACGAAGGAATTGCGGGTATAAGAAAGACCGCCCCTGCTTACGAAAGCTTTACAATTTCACCGTATCTCCCCGAAAGCCTTGATGAAATCAAAACGAAAATTGAAACTCCTTACGGCATTATAGATTTAGCGGTTAAAAAAGATTTTGATAAGCTTACTTACGCTATTGAAATCCCATTCGGCGCTGAAGCAAAGCTGTTTTTGGAAAACGGCGAATACAAAATGCTGACACACGGAAAATATTTTTTTGAAATTTAAATAACGAAAGGTAGGATGTTCAAACACCCTACCTTTTAACTTTTGCTATTAAATTCCAAACGCTTCTTCGCCGTGAACTACGATTTTACATTCGGGAGTTTCGATTCCGAGAGCTTTTGATATGTATTCAAGAGTCGGGGCAGCGAAAGCTTCAGTTCCCTCTTTAGTGTAGTAATGAACGGCGTCCGAATGAGCGCTTTCGGGAAGAGTTGCCGAAATTGAATAAAGGTCGTTTACCTCAAAGCCGTATTTTTTCACGATTTCAACTGCGGCTTTGTTATATTCTTCGATTTCCTCGTTATAACGTTTGATATCGGGTTCCATTTTTTCGGATAAAACCGATGTGGAGCTTGCAAAAATCACCTTTGCCTCGGGAGCGAGCTTTTTGATTCTCACGCAGATTCTTTCCATATAGTAAGCGTATATTTCAAGCGGCGTGTGAGGCTCTTCTCCGAAAAGACGAAGGCAGTCCCAAAGTCCCGCATTAAAATGTATGACGTCGATTTTTTCTCCCTCAAAGGCTCTCATATACTCGTGAAAATGCCTCAAAAAATACGAAGCGAAGCGACAGTTTTCCTCGGGATACCGAACGTTTGCAATTCCCTCAAGACTTTTCTTTATGGATTTATCGTATCCCATGCGGATAGAGTCGCCTAAAATAAGTACGTTTTTCATTTTTCATCTCCTCAAAAGTTAAAAAAATAATTGGCCTGCCCGCGCGGATTCGAACCGCGGACCTTCAGAGTCGGAGTCTGACGCGCTATCCAGCTGTGCCACGGGCAGAGATAGAAATATTAAATTGTTTTGCTTTTTAGTTCTTAAATTAGTCAGACTCTGAAAGTCTGACGCGCTCCCCCGTCACGGCGCATAGTCGTTTTTGGAGAGTTAATTTAAGCATCCATATTTTAGCATTATTTTTCGCTTTTGTCAATAAGATTAAGCTCCATTCGGGGCTAATGAGCTTTTTTTACCAAAAAGGATTTAAAAACATAAAGTTTTTTCGAATTTTTTCAACAAATTGTTGACAAATTATTACATTATTGTTATAATTAGTATGTATTAGACCAAATATTTGAAAGCGAGTCCAAAAATGGCTGTTCAAGCAATTAGTATCAAATGCCCCAATTGCGGCGCGGGAGTTTCCGCAAATCAAGAAAGATGCGAATGGTGCGACTCACCGGTTTACATCAGCTCGATAAATAACATCGTTGATATGCCGCCATTGCAGGTAAATAAATATGCGAGCAGCTTTAAAAAAGAGCTTGCAGAAAACCCCGAATCAACAGTGCTTAACACTTCAATTGCGTTTTGCTATCTTAAGCTTCGTATGTACGATGAGGCTTATGCGGCATTCTCAAAAGCAATAGTTGATAATTTCGAAAATTCCGAAACTTATTTTTACGCCGCAGTATCACTCCTTAAAGGCAAAAAGGCATTCCTTCATACCCGCCAGGAAATCGACAAGATGCTCGAGCTTATCAATGCGGCGCTTATGATAGAATCAAGAGGAATCTACCACTACTTTATGGCTTACATAAAGCACGACTACTTCAAGCGCAAATTCCTTACTACAAGTCCTAATTACAAGGATTGTCTTATGAAGGCGCAGGCGATGGGCTGCTCAAAGGCAGACATCGATCACTTCTACTCTGTTGCGGGCGTTGAGCCGGTCAACATGATTTAATTTGAAATTTTAAAATACTATATATTTCCGGAGGACATTTAAAATGGCATGTTTAGATCTTTCAAAATTCAAAAAGAACGCAGCACCTACCTCGGTACCCCCGTTTGTGTTAGCAACTCTTAAAAAAGGAAAATCAGCTGATCAGTGCAAGTGCATTGACTTTTTCCTCACCCCCGAAATTCCGTTGAAGAAAAAGCCCGGTTGCCTTAAAGGTTGCCTTAAGAGCGGCGAGTGGACCATTGATGATTATATCGCGCACGTTCAGTCCATAGTTAACGGACTTAACCTTAAGCAGCGCGCAATTGAGAAGATAGGTCTTGACGAATCTCAGATTTCCGAAATTCCCCCTATCGTTCTTGCTTCTTTCTGCCGTGGAAACGACCTTTATTTCAAGGTTAA
>JAZRGJ010000168.1:0-4371 GCA_045644125.1 Eubacteriales bacterium
TTGAGAAGCCACTCGAAATGTATTTGCTTAACGTCGCCTATAACGTCGTTCATTATGATTTCACGCAGCTTGGTATTGTAAGGCGCATAGCGGTAATTAAACGTTACACGAAGCTTTTTGCCGGTGCGCTCAATCGCATCAATTATTTCCTGACATTTTTCAGCGTCAACCGTCATGGGCTTTTCCGATATAACGTCACATCCCAGCTCCATCGCCTTTACAATATATTTATGATGAGTTCTGTCAATCGAGGTTACGATAACGGTATCCGGCTTTTTCTCGAGTATCATTTTCTCAAACTCGTCAATGCCATACATCTCCACCTCGGGATAGTTAAAATCTTCCTTAAGTATTTTGTTTGCGTATTCCATACGTGTGCGGTTAACGTCGCAAAAGGCGAGAAGCTCCGACGTTTCGCTATAAGTGCTTGCCAAAGCGGAATAATACATTCTTGCTCTGCCGCCAACGCCAACTTGCACAAATCTTTTCTTTGCCATAATAAAACTCCTTTGATTTTGAGCAATTATACTTCTATTTTAAATCAAAAAATCCAGAAGTTCCTTAATTTTCTTGACAAGTTTTAAGAAAAAGACGATTTTTTTGATATGTTTATCTCAAATCTTAAATAAGCGGATTCATGTCTATTCTTGGAAGCGCAAAAGGCGCCAGATTGGCGGTGTGTGCCTATCTACTAAACCAATATCTCAAGATAAGTTAAGGGAATTTGCTATTTGTCGGTCGGACACGACAAATGACGCAATATACCGCAAGCGGTATGTGAACCCGATTCGCGCATCTCACCTTGCATTTTCAACTCGCTTTTTCCTACTGTGCATGTTCATTGATTTTAGCGCGAAGCGGGTTCAAAAGAGTCGGTTCCACCAAGCACAAAAAAACACCGCCAGATTGGCGGTGTGCCTCGAAGGTTTTAAACAATATCTTATGAGAACTTTAGGGAATTTCGCCTTTGGCGAATATATCCTGTCGCTACGCCTTGAAAGCAAGCTTTCAGATCTCCGCTGGGATATGTGCACCCGATCCGCGCGCAATCCTTCTGCGAACATAGCGACTATTATATGCGTCAGCTGAAAGTCTTTGCTTTGTTCGCAGCGCGGGCGGAGTTCAATTCCTCGTCGGTTCCGCCAAAAGAAAGAAGCGCGCACACCGATTGGGTGTGAGCGCTTCTTTGGTGGAACCGACGGGAATTGAACCCGTGTCCAAAGACCTCTTGATATAACTTTCTCCGTAGACAGTCAATCTATTGGGTTTCCCACATCAGAACGCCGATTGACAGGCTTTCATCAGGGTAGCTTCTTAATGCGTGACCGATACAGAAGCAACTATCGGTACACGTGCACTACTGATTTGACGCGCGGCGAGAGTCGTAGTCCTCTCTCGCGGCACGGGCGGCGAAATTATGCCGCGGCACTGCCATTAGGCAGCCATAGCAACTTTATTGTTGTCGTTTATTATTTAAATTTGGACATTTTGACGCGATTATCCGGCGCGCTACGCTTATCATACCTCAAAATCCCTGTCGAAACCATTGCGGCCCCATAGCATTTACACTATTATTTTATTACATTTTAGCGTTTTTGTCAAGGTTTTATTCTATTTTTCAAAAACTGTTGAAGAACTTTAGATTTTATGATAAAATCAAATTAAGAAATCAAAGAAAGAGCTTATTTTATGAAGAAATTTTTCGGGCACCTTTTTCTTGTTATAAGACACAGACACGCAGTTTTTAAAAATTGCTTTAAGTGCGGGATCGCATGGCGTGGGCTCGTTCACGACCTTTCAAAATTTTCGCCGGAGGAGTTCTTCGAGAGCGTAAAATATTACACGGGTAAGCGCTCGCCTATCGGAGTTTGCCGTGAGGTGAACGGTATGAGCCGAGCATGGCTTCACCACAAGGGCAGAAATAAACACCACATAGAATACTGGATGGACCCCGATTGCAAAGAGCATCCCATTATGCCGTTCAAGTACGCCGTCGAATGTTTTTGCGATAAAATTGCCGCAACCAAGGTTTACAGCGGAAAGGATTATGACACTACCAAGCCGCTTTGGCATTGGAATCGCTACGGAAGACTCGTTCCCGCAAACCCTAAAGTCATTGCGTTTTTCGACAAGACGTTCAAAGACCTTTCCGAGCTTGGCGAAAAGGCGGTTTTAAACAAAAAATACCTTAAAACGACTTATGAGAGCATTATTTTAAAGTAAATTAGAGGCGGAGAATGTCAAAACGTTCTCCGCCCTTTTCCTATTTATCATAAACTTTTGAACTGTCTTAAGAGCAAAACGCTTTTAAGCGCGGGTTTTACTCTTCGCATTTTTTATCGCACTGCTCTTTTATTTTACATCCGTCTGCTTTTGAGTGCAATTCTGCGCTTATTTTTTTGAAGAGCTCCTCTGCGGCAAGACGAATCTTGGCAACTACGTCTTTTGCAATTTTCGGGAAACAGTAGAAGAGCGCTTTATTATTTCCTATCGAAATGACGTCCCCGATTTCATACCAGTTGAAGTCGGAATTTACTGTATGAGATGCGAGCGGTTTTTGCTCGTAATTCAGCCGTCCGTCACAGCCTGTGAGCTTAAAGCCCTCACCCGTGTGAAGAAGATTGCCCTCTCCGACGTGATAAAGACGCTTTGTGTCAACCGTCATGCAGATGTCTACCGGTATCTCCGTTTTGTAAGTTCCGGCTTCTATCTCACGCTTCACGCACTCTCTTTGCCAATCGTACCACGTGGGAATGTGATCGAATTTAGTTTCTCCGTCACTCGCTTTTAAGTAACCGAATTCATCAAGCTCGTACGTTTTTCCGCAAGACTTGCATTTGATTTCGATACCCTTGCCGCTCATTTCGCCCTCGGCGTAACAATGGGGGCATTTATAAAGCAAGCGGTTGAGATAATCGGCTCTGAACGGCTCGTCAACTTTGATATTATTTTCCTTTTGCCATGCAAAGCTATCGAAGGTGAAAGCGGCTTTTATTTTCTCGTTTATTTCGTCGCAGCTTAAGCTTTCAATTTCCTCACGGGAAAGTAAAAATTCCTCTTTTGCGCTAACCTTTACATTACGTCTTTGTAAATTGTTGTAAAGCGGGTCCCTATGGTATGCGCCGAAAGTTTTAAGCATAACGACCGGAACTTTTAAAAGCTTTATGCATTTTCCGATGCTGGACGGCAAAGGATTTGCAGTTCCGTCAAATGAATATCCCGCCTCGGGGAATAAAACGACGGAGCTTTTCTTTTTATGAAGCGCATAGTCCATATCGTGCACCAAGGCAAGATCGTTTACGAACTTTTTCGTGGGAATACATCCGATTTTTCTCATAAGCCAATTTTTGCCTATGAATCCGTCCGTCGTGGTTACAATGTTAAAGGGGCGCGGATAAAGCACGGTTGCGACGATTTCAAGATCGATAAAGCTTGAATGATTCACAAGATAAAGCGCAGCTTCATTTTTTTTGAGCTTTTCCATTCCAACTTTTTCAAAGCTGAAAGCGGTTTTTTTAAGATCCGGAATTGAAACCAAACGCATGAGAGTTCGAAAAAATATGTCCGGACGGTGCGGCTTTTTGTGCTTCGCTTTGGGAAGCGCCATTACCTCATCGTACGTTTTTTCTATAAGCTTGATTTTCATAAAAAGCCTCGTTAGTTTTTTGTTTCTTCTATGAACTTATTTATTTTAGCATAATTTTGCGCAAAATTCAATACTTATTTTACAATTCGTAAGATTTGTCAAAAAACGACCTTGAAGAAAGTTTCAAGGCCGTTTAATTATTCTTCGTCTTCTATTCGCATTTCCCTTGCCAGCTTTGCGTATGAGAGGAGCATTTTTGCGTATTCTTCCGATACCTCGATTGAAATTTCAGCGTTTTCATATCTTGATTTCAAAAAAATGCGGCAAGACGTGGCGGGATTCAGCGTTGGACCATAGTTATATTTTAACACGCCCCCCGGTGTTTTATGCTTTTTGCGCACTTCGCGGCTCTCCATTACGGCATCTCTTATATCGGCAATTTCGATTCTCGCAAGAGTTACTTGCCTCTTTCCCGTGTGCTGACGGACGACGAAAAGCGGAATTCCCTGACTGTCAATCAGTATATCGTAGAAAAATACGGGCGCTAAATACTTCGTGTAGAAAAGAATCGAGCTTGTCAAAAAGCAAATCGCCACAAGGCCTATGACGCCTTTATATTTTTCCATAAAAATATAGAATACCGTGCTCGCCAAAAAGAGCAGCATCGTTACGAGGAAAGCTATTTTCGCATTATTGTTTTGCGGCTTCGGGCGCACTGTGCTTTCTTTTATCACTTAGGAAGCTCCTCCGATTCAATTGCGTAGTTTTCAAATGCGGAATACTCT
>JAZRGJ010000169.1:0-7763 GCA_045644125.1 Eubacteriales bacterium
CCTCCTTGCGGGGTGCTTTTTGTGTTGGTGGCTTTCCGTGAATTTGATCTTGCGTCCAACCGGTTTGAGCCGAAGGCTACATAATCAAGCGCGAGCGAGTCTGTGCTGGCACAAGCGAGCCGCGCGCAGATTGCTCCGTGAGCGCATCGTAAAACGATGCAAGGCGCAAAGCGCCGCCGACGCAGGACGGCAAGCTCATAAGGAGTATAACCGGTCGGTCCTAGGTTCGCATACCGCCAACGGCGGTATATTGCGTCATTCGTCGTGTCCGCCCGACGAATAGCAAAATCCTAGTTGAAAGACGCCCAGAAATTTCGGGGCGCTTTTATTTTAAAATCAATGTTGAAAAAAGGCTTTTGTTATGGTATAATGAATTTGTTATTTCAATTTATACGAGTCAAGACTCAATTGACATTATGAAAGGATTTTTTATGAACAAGTTTCTTAAGTGGGTTGGATTTGATAAATCCCGTGGAACAACTGTTAAGACGGAATTCGTTGCGGGCGTGGTAACGTTTCTTGCGATGGCGTACATCTTGACGGTAAATCCCGATCAGATAGTAGGCGAGGGAAGTCCTTATTGGGCTTCTGTCTTTATCGCAACGGCGCTTGGCGCAGTTGTCGGAACTCTTTTGATGGCGTTTCTTGCGAAAATGCCGCTTGCGCAGGCTTCGGGCATGGGCCTTAATTCTATGCTTGGCGGAATTATCGGCGGCTGGGGCGGCTACGGCGCGGCGTTCACACCAGGACAGGGCTTTATGCTCGTTTTCATTTCGGGAATCATCTTTATGCTTCTTTCCGTGATAAGTATAAACGGAAAAACTATACGTGAGCTCGTTTTTGACGGTATGCCCCGCTCGGTAAGAAGCGCAATTTCCGTAGGTATAGGCCTTTTTATCGCATTTATAGGATTTCAGAATGCGAAAATAATCGGCGGCGATCCTCACGTTTTGCTTAAGCTCGTTGATTTCAGCGCATTTGATGCAAATGCCGCAAGCGCCGCTGTATGCATACTCGGCCTTTTCCTTATCGCAATACTCGATAAGCTCAACGTTAAGGGCTCTATAATCATAGGCGTTCTCGGCGCGGCAATTATCGGAATTCCTTTCGGCGTTACCGATTTGAATAAGCTTGCGGGCGGAGGCGACGTTTCGTGGAAATTCTGGGAAAACTTCGCTAACTTCTTTACTGACGAAAATTCCGTATTCCTCTCCTTTACCGACGTCTTTACCGAGGGAATTGCTCCCGCCGGCGTTTCGGTATTTACCGTAATTATGATACTTATGACCATGTGTATGATAGATATGTTCGACACTATGGGAACTATCGTCGGATGCTGTGGCGGCAATCGCATTTTGTCCGACGAAAACGACAAGCCCTACAATTACGGCAAAATAATGATTGCCGACTCCGTTGCGACCTGCACGGGAGCTATGCTCGGAACGTCTACGGTAACCACCTTCGTTGAGTCCGGAGCGGGCGTTTCTGCAGGCGGAAGAACGGGACTTACCGCATTTTCAACCGCTTGTATGTTCTTCCTTTCAATGTTTGCGCTTCCTCTTTTTGCGGCAATTCCGTCTGCGGCTGCCGCATCAGCTTTGGTGTACGTTGGCGTTTTAATGATGAAAAACAACGTAAAGAACGTTGATTTCAGCAACGCAATCAACGCAACTGCGGCTTTCTTGACGATAGCGGTTATGGTTCTTTCCTATTCTATAACCAAGGGTATCGGAGTCGGTATGATTTCCTATACCGTTATGGCTCTTTTGTCTTACGTTTTCGAGCTTGTAAGATATGCCGTGACTAAAAAGGAAAAACCCGAGTTCAACGTTTCCGTCGTTGCTATAGTAGTATCGCTTCTTTTCTGCGTATATTTCTTCGTTCCGACGGTTATATAAAACACGATAAAGAACGAAAGAAAAGAAGAGATAAGGAAAGCGAATAAGGCTCTTTAAATCCGACTTTCAAAAATTTTGACGGGGGATAAAATGCAAGGCAAAAGATTTAAACCTCTTTTCGATAAGCTTTATTGGTGGACTTTTGCGCCAACGGAGCTTTTGGTGCTTGCCGTGGCGATTGTGCCGGCAATTTTTGAGCCTAAAACTTTGTTTTGGACAGTCCCGGTTTTGCTTTTCGTTTCCTACTTTTTGATTTCGCCGTTTTTCGGCTACATTGAGCTTCGTGAAAGCGCGCTTTTTATAAAGTACGGCCTTATATTAAAAAAGGAAATTCCTTATGGGAAAATACGAAAGCTTGAGTGCGGGCGCGGTATAATTTCCGAGACTATGATGTCGCTCAAAACGGCGGTTTCTCACGTTAATATTAAGTACAATTCTTTTGACGTTACCGCAGTCAGCGTCAAAGATAGCGAAGCTTTTATAAAAGAACTTGAATCGAGGATACGTTGTGGAATCTAAAATTTACACTTTAACGAAAATCGAGGGCGAATACGCCTATCTTTCCGACGGAAAAGAGGAGCTTTTTATCGCAATGGCGCTTTTGCCCTTTGGCGTTGATATAGGCTCAAGGTTAAAGTATGAGAACTTTGAGTTTGAGTTAATATGAAAGAAAAAGAGTGACGAAAAGTCACTCTTTTTTAATCTTTAAATTGCAAGTTAAACAAGCCTCGTCTTTCACCGCGTTTATCGTGCCGCAAAGGGGGCAGGGCTGGCGCTCGCTTTCCCGATTTATTATCACGGGGTACTTCGTGCCTGCGTATTTAAGAAGCGCGTCGCCGTCTTCGTAAAGCTCCACGTGCTCAACACGCATATTGCGGATTTCTTTAATATCGCCGGAGTCAAGCTTTAAATAAACGGCAGAGCGCAGACTGACTTTTGCCATTCTGGTGTGACTTAGCGGCTGTCCGCCGTAGGGCATACCGACTTGCTTCGGGCGCAGAGCAACGCCTCGTCTTACGTAAACCTCGTATATATGCTCCTTGATATTTTCGCCCTTGATTTCTCGGGAAAAAAGTGTCACGGGGCGGTATTTATCGCACAGAATCGAGAGATAGGCAACGGCGAAAATTATTACGACTATGCCTCTGAAAAACATTGCGTTATCTATGTCGAGAATAAGAAAAACGACACCGCCTGCGAGCAAGAGCAAATCTATTATAAGCTTTACGAGAAAGACTTTTCTTTTTTGCGATATGCGCTTTTGAATTTCCTTTTCGTCGTACATATAATCCCCCTTTTTTCTTTTATTTTAGCATAGACGCGCGGGTTCGTCAAGTGTTAGAAATATTTTAAAATCTCTTGAAATATTTTAATAAATATAGTAAACTTATATTAGGTGCAAGAATTGCAATGTTTTTGATTTTATTTGCAATTGCTTTCGTCTACCCCTTAAGATAAAATAAAGATAGATGATTTTCTTTATAAATAATCCACGTAAAGTTTTAAGAGGTGCTTTATGAAAAACACTTATCTTGATAGTTTATTAAAGGAAAGAGATTTTCTCCCCGTTCTTAAAATGAACGACGGCACGCCCGTAACGAAAGAAAACTTCCGTGAGCGCCGACTTGAAATGCTCGAGCTTCTCCGTGAGTATTCCTACGGAAGAGGCCCGCGCGTTACCGTAAAAAAGGTTTGGGGCAAGTTCATTTCAAGCGAATGGAATTGCTACGCTTTCAAGGTTAAAAACGAGAGGGTAGAGGTCTTTTTTGAAACAGAATTCGGCACGGCGAGCTTTCCCGTCGAATTCTTTATACCGAAAAACGTTGAAAAGCCGCCCGTTTTTATGCACCTTGCATTTGGCAACGTGCCCAATAAATATATACCCGTTGAGGAAATCACGGATGCGGGATACGCTCTTTGCGTAGTTTTCTATAAGGATATTGTAAACGATAACGACTTTGCCGATTTCTCCGACGGACTTGGCGCATATTTCGGAATGACGAGCGAGCGCCGAGCTGACGAATGGGGCAAAATCGGACTTTGGTCCTTTGGCGCAAGCCGTGTTCTTGACTATATTGAAACACGTGACGACGTTGACGCCAAAAAGGTTGCCGTAATCGGCCACTCGCGCCTTGGAAAAACGGCGCTTTGGTGCGGAGCTCAGGACGAGAGATTTGCGGCTGTTATTTCAAACAATTCGGGCTACGGCGGAGCGGCTTCCTCAAAGCACGGCAAGGGCGAGAGGGTTGCCGATTTTATAAGAGTCGGAAGCTTCGATTGGTTTTGCGAGAATTTCAAGCTTTTCCGTGACGAAAAAGAGGACTCAAAGCCTTACGACCAAAGCTTTCTTTTGGCGCTCATAGCGCCGAGATACCTCTTAGTCGGCTCGGCGGAGGACGACTCGGGCGCAGATCCCGAGAGCGAATTTTTAACGACCTGTCACGCATCGTGCGCCTGGGAGCTTCTTGGCAAAGAGGGAATAATTACGCCCGACAGAATGCCAAAAGCGGGCGACTCGTTTGACGACGGCTCAATACACTATCACTTGCGTTCTTACGGGCACTTCCTGTCACGTGAGGACTGGGGAAAATACATAAAATTCCTTGATAAAAAATTTAAAGGAGAAAGCAAATGATTTCACAGAAGAATACCGTATTAAGAATAGTTGCGGGAAAGGTTTCCGAGCCTTTTTCCGTTAGCATAAGAAGCGAAGCTCCGGTTAAGAGCGTAGCTTGGCAGGTCTTTGATAAGGACGGCGCTGCCGTTTGCGAGGGCGCTTCTTCTACCGCAAATTTCGAGGGAAGCTTCGCCGCTTCCGCATGGAGCGTTGAAAAGCCCACTCTTTATACCATAAAGCTCAAAGTAGAATACGAAAACGGCGAGGTTGAAGAGCTTTCCGACCGCTTCGGCTATCGCTATATGTCAACTGTTGGCGGCAACTTCTATCTTAACGGCTACCCCTTTTATATGAGAGCTTATATCCGCGGTTGCGCAGCTCACGAGCATCAGAATAACTGCAATCTTTCGGAGTACGAATTCTATAAAAAGAATATACTTATGGCAAAGTCTTACGGCTATAACACCATTCGTTTCCACTCCGTAATTCCGCCCGAGGAGTGCTTCCGCGCGGCAGACGAATACGGAATTCTCATACATATCGAAATGAGAAAGTCGAAGGATAATTACGATAATCTTCGTGAAATGCTTCTCGGAAAGAATGATTTCCTTTCAAACGAATATCTTCACGAAATTATAAACACGCTCTATAACCACCCCTCGTTTATGGTTTACTGTATCGGTAACGAAATCCGCCAGCCCGGCCAGAAGCCCCGTGTGCGTGAAATTGCCGAAATAGTAAAGAGCGAGGACCCGACACGCCTTTTCATTGACACCTGCGCTCACGGCGAATACGACAGAGGCTACGTTGACTTTGACGTTCAGCACATGGGTTACTACTTCCCCTACGGAAGAAACAATAATATGTTCTCCGACACCGATAATCTTCTCGGCTTCGGAACCGTTAGAGGAATTGATATGCAAACCGAGAACGAGTCGGGAAAAATCCGCCGTGGAATTGCATTTTCTCGCCCCCTCGTTGCTCACGAGGTTTGCCATTACACCTCTTGGCGTGACTTCTACGCTTTGAAAGAAAAATTCGAGAAGTACGGTCGCCCTGCTCCCTGGTGGGTAGAGGAAGAAATCAAAATGATTGAGGCAAAGGGCTTTAAGGAAAACTTTAAGGAAACGCTTCAGATAACGAAAAACTTCCAGTTCCGCTGCTGGAAAACGGCGCTTGAAAATCTTCGCGCGAGCAATCTTCTTTCGGGCTTCCATATGCTTCAGTTTGCGGATACCGACAAGTATGAAAACTCAAACGGCGTCGTTGACTGCTTTGACGATCCCCACGGAATTTCCGCTGAGGAATTCAGAAAGTTCAACGCAGATACAGTGCTTCTCGCGCGCCTTCCGAAGCAGATTTTTGAGGCGGGCGAAGTAGTTAAGATTCCCGTGCTTCTTTCACAGTATATGATAAATCCCCCGAAAACCGCAGACTTCTCTTACACGCTTAAAAAGGGCGGCGAGGTCGTTCGCTCGGGCGAGCTTCGCACCGTTGACACGGGCGCTTCGGGACTCTACTCCATTTGCGGCCTTGAATTTAAGATGCCCGACGGCGAGCCCGCAAAATACGAGCTTGTTTGCACTCTTTCGTTTGACGACGGCAGCGTTTGCGAGAACTCTTGGGAAATGTGGGGCTTCCCGAAATACGAATATCCTCTTTCGCTTAATGCAAAATGCGATATGAGGGAGGACTATCTCACCCGTGTTTGCCGCTTCGCAGAAAACGCAAATCTTACGGTAACCGATAAGCTTGACGACACGCTCTTCGAGCGTCTTGAGAGAGGCGAGGACGTTATGCTTATCTATAGAACCGACTTTACAAGACACGTAAAGAATAAGGGTATGAAATTGCCCAAGTATTCATTCCGTCACGTATGGGAGCGCTATAAGGGCGTAATCTGGGACAGAGGCACGATAAACGGCGGTAAGGATAAGTCGGAGCTTCTTAAGAAGCACGGCTTCACGACGGACGGCGAGATAAATTACCAGTATTATCATCTTATTGAGGACTCGGATAAAATCAACCTTGACGATTTCCCCGTAAAGCCCGACAGCCTCGTTTCAGGTCTTGACAAGAGCGCTCGTGACCGCTTTGTCCCCGGTAAATTCAAGCTTCCCGAGCTTATGTATGACAGAACGATGAGAAACTTCTCCTACGCTTTTGAGCTTAAGGTCGGCGCGGGAAGACTTCTCGTTACGGGCTTTAACTTCACGAATTCCGAGCCTGCGACAAGAGCAATGCTTAAAACTCTCGTGTCCTACGCAAATTCCTCGGATTTTGCTCCCACGGTTGAAATCAGCGTTGAAGATTTTAAAGCATACTTAATAAAGGTTGCGGCAGAGGGCCCTCAGAAAGAGGGAATGATGACTCAGTATTGGCAGCTTGACGAAGAGCCCGTTGAATCTATGGAATATTGGGACGAGTCGGAAAGATATTTGAGAGAAGCGCCCGAAAGAACTGTCGAAAGATATTCTGACATTTGGTAACTTATAAATGCGGAGAATTTAAAATGAAATTTTCAAAGAACATAAAAACCTACATAATAATTCCCGAAGCGGTAACTTCAACCGAGAAGTTTGCGGCAGATGAGCTTAAAAAATACCTCTGCAAGATTTTCGCGCTTGATGCGGAAATTACGAAGAGTGCCGAGGGATTGAGCGGCAATATAATCTCCGTCGGCGGCCCCGAAAGAAACGCTTATACGGCAAAATTTATTTCGGAGGCTGAGTTTGATAAAACCGTGCCCGGCCCTGAGGGAATGTTTATAAAAACCTACGGCAACACCCTCGTTCTTGCGGGAACTTCAAAGCGCAAAAACGACTTCGAAAGAGGCACTCTTTACGCAGTTTACGAGCTTCTTGAAAGATACCTCGGCGCATCCCTCTCGGCTTACACGAGAAAGGGTGGCGTCGGCGGTGAGTTCGTACCGAAGTACGACGAGTTTGAGCTCGGCGACGTTTATTACGTTAAGGAAAAAGCTGACGTTCCATACAGAGCCGCTTGCGCGCAGTACGACCACGCAGCTCCTAAGAATTTCGATATAAATACGGATTTCTTTGATTGGCTTTGCAAGAACCGTTATAACCATATTTACACGTGGAACGGTGTTTACGAATTCTTTAAGACCAACGGACTTCTTGACGAGATTATAAAGCGAGGAATTATCGTTAAGGTCGGACAGCACGATTCGATTGACGCAATTCTTCCTCAAAGAGCAAACAAGTATTTCCCTGAGCATTATTATG
>JAZRGJ010000170.1:0-2818 GCA_045644125.1 Eubacteriales bacterium
TTGTGTCCCCTTTGACGACGGTTTCGGTGGGAATGGAAAATCCACGTGAACAGTTGCCGTCAATAAGAGCAAAGTCTGCCTTTATGGGAAGCGCTTCAACGGCGCGCCTCATTGCGAGCATCGAGGCGTTGAGTATGTTTATTTCGTCTATTTCTTCGGGGCCGGCTTCCGCTATGGCGTAAGCCAAAGCCTTTTCTTTAATTATATCGAAAAGCTGGTTGCGCTTCTTTTCGGTAAGCTTTTTCGAGTCGTTAAGTCCCTCGATTTCAAGTCCGCGGGGTAAAATTACAGCCGCTGCAACAACGGGGCCGCAAAGAGGACCTCTGCCCGCCTCGTCACAACCGCATACCGCCGTGAAACCGTTTTTGTATTTTTCTTCTTCAAATTCAAAGCTTGGCATTTAGTTTTCCTCCGGCAATTCAAGGGTGATTCTTCCGATTTTAGCGGAGCGAAATTCTTCGAGAAGCATCTCGGCGGTTCTCGTGTGGTTTACATCGCCGCCCGAAATCAAGAAGCCTCGCTTTTTACCGACGAGTCTGAAAAGATCGTAGGAATCAAGCTCAAGCGCCTCTTCGGCAGAAAGCTTGTAGCGCTCGCAAAAACCTGCTTCCGACGCGCGCAAAAGCTTGTAAGCCAAAAGCATTGCAATCTCTTCCGTGTCAAGTATCGCATCTTTGATAGCGCCGGTTGCGGCAAGGTTGAAGCCAACCTCTTCATCCTCGAATTTCGGCCAAAGAACGCCGGGGGTGTCGAGAAGGTCGAGCCCTATTTCCGTCGGCACCCATTGCTTGTTGAGCGTAACGCCCGGGCGGTTTTCGACTTTAGCTTTTTTGCTACCCGCAAGCTTGTTTATAAGGGAGGATTTTCCAACGTTAGGGATTCCAACTATCATTGCTTTTATATGTCTTCCCGACATTCCTTTGTCGGAATATCTTTGAAGCTTTTCGGAGAGTATATCCTTGACTGCGGCTGAAAGCGCATCGAGGCCTTGACCGAGAAGAGAGTCTATAACGACGACTCGTTTGCCTTGGGTTTTATAATATTCCACCCACTTTTTCGTGGCGTCGGGGTTTGCAAGTCCCGCCTTAGTCATAATTATAAGCTTCGGTTTGTCGCCGGCAAGGGTATCAATGTCGGGGTTTTTAGAGCTTCTCGGAATTCTTGCGTCAACGAGCTCTAAAACTATATCAACCGAGGAAAGACATTCTTTTATAAGTCTTTTCGTTTTCGCCATGTGGCCGGGAAACCACTGTATCGTGTTAAGCGCCATTTACTGCTCCTTATTTAACGGGGCCGAATTTACCGTTGTCAAACGGGTAAAAGCGAAGAAGCACTCGGCCCAGAATAGATTCCTCTTTAATTGTTCCGAAGCTTGCGCTTCTTGAGTCCTCAGAGTTGTTTCTGTGATCTCCCATAACGAAATATTCACCCTCCGGGACGGGAAGGAAAAGCTCTTTATGCTCGTAAAAAGGATCGTCGATAAAAACGTAATTTTCTTTTAACGGAATCGGATTTCCGTTGCGGTAAACCTTGCCGTCTTTGTCTATATAAATAGTATCGCCGGGAAGTCCGATAATTCTTTTTACAACCGCTCCCTTAACGTTAGTGTCGGGGTCTTGGAAAACGATAATATCGCCATACTGAGGGGTGTAAAAAAGGTCGGAAATTAAAAGTCTGTCACCCTCAAAAAGAGTGTTTTCCATGGATTTTCCAACTACTACGGAATGTCTTATAACGAAAGAGGTGATAAAAATGACTATTGCGAGGGTGAAAACGAAAAGCTCAACAAAGTCAAACCGTGTGTCAACCTTTCTCGGTTTTTTGGGATTGTAAGGCTCTTCTTCTTTTTCTTCGGGCTCTTCTTTGACGGGAGGTGCTTTTTCTTCCTCCTCTTCAAAAAAGTTGAGGCTATATACTTCTCTTACGTCGGTATCTTGGGTTTCTTCGGGGGGAGGCGCATCTTCCAAAAAAGAGTCGTCTGCGTTTTCGTCGTAAATTACGCTTTCACGGGGCAAGTAACGAGCGTCACGCATCTCTTCTTCGGTTAATTCACGAGTAGGCTCGCGCTCTTCTTCGACGTCGCTTTCTTCTGAATCCTCTTCTTCCGAAATCTCAGCTTCTTCCGTTACGTCAGCGTCGGTAAAATCATTTTGAACTTCATCGCTTACAGAAGCATCATTTTCGGCATCAAGCTCTTCGGTAGCTTCGCTTTCAGCCGAGGCATCTTCGATAACTTCATTTTCCGGCGAAGCTGAAGTATCTTCGGAAGCTTCGCGCGCTTCGCTCGTATTCGCTTCTTCTTTCTCGGAATTTTCGTCAGAGTCTTCACGGGGAAGAGTGTCGGCTGTTTCTATTTCAAGGTTTTCGGCTTCGTTTGAAAGAATTTCACGGCTTTCTTTTTCCATAGCTACCTCCTTTAAAATCGGGGAAATCACCCCATCATATATCTTTCATATTATTTTAGCACAAAGAAAGCGAAATTACAATATAAATAAAATATTTTAACTGTTTTTTAGGCTAAAAAATTCGATTTTATTCCGCCTTTTTCTTCGGTAAATAAAAAAATTCAAAAACTTTCAAAAACCCCTTGATTTTTTTGGTAATTTGTGTTATTATAATAATAACTGTGCATACACGCAAGTGTATTTTCAGAGTAACAGAACAGTCCTCTGCGTAGCTCCGCACGAATGTTCGTAGTATTAAGGAGGGCCATAAAATGGAAAAGATCCAGGCTTTTGTAAGTGAGCAGCACAAAACTGAGGTTCCTCAGTTTAACATCGGCGACGGCGTAAAGGTTTACGTTAAGATCGTCGAGGGT
>JAZRGJ010000171.1:0-1690 GCA_045644125.1 Eubacteriales bacterium
AGCTCGAAGACCTTGCAGGTTTTAAGGATTTCGCGCGCGCTTTCCTCTGCCATTTCCATGTATTTTTCGTCACTTTCCGGCATTAAAGAAAACTTATTTATAACGTCAAAGTGCCCTACGACGTCGGGCTTGCATTTTATAACCTGCTCCGTTACCATATCGTAATAACGCTTGGCAAAATCAAGCTTGTTGCCGTGAAACGCTTCGGCAAAGCACCTTTCCTGCTGGGCGGGTGAGTGGTCGATAGGATAGACTTCGCCGTTTTCGATTAAATAGTGAACCGACGCCAAAACGTAGTCAAAATCCGATTTGTCTATATCTGAAAAATAGTCCTTTTCAATTCCTGTGAAAATCGGGAGTCTATCTTCGTATTCACGCTTCGCCTCATCGAGAGTTTTGAAATAATTTTTGTAATTCTCAAGCTTCATACAATAGCTTGTGTCGCAAGCGGTGAAGCTATGGTCGGAAAATCCGAGAGAGGTCATATTTTTAGCTATCGCGCTCTCTATATTATCTCTGACGCTCGCTTTTCCGTCTGAAAAGTGCGTGTGCGTATGTAAATTTGAAAATCTCATATTTACCTCCGTTCTAGTTAAATTATTCTTACCCTCACAACTCCATCAAGCGTACTGATATGCTTTTTCACCATCTCAATATCGCAATCGTTAATATCAAGCATAGTATAAGCTATATCGCCCCTTGATTTATTCAAAAGATTTTCTATGTTTACGTTATCCTTTGCTACTATCGAGGTTATCGCCGTGAGCATATTGGGAATGTTTTTGTGTATAACGGCAATTCTGTAAATGCCGCTTTTTGCCATAGATATATTGGGAAAATTAACGGAATTAGTTATGTTTCCGTTTTCTATATAGTCAACGAGCTCTTTCGCCGCCATTGCAGCGCAATTATCCTCAGATTCCGGAGTTGATGCACCAAGATGAGGTATAGCTATAACACCTTCTACACCAAGCATTTCTTCCGTGGGGAAATCTACTACGTACGTTGCCACCTTGCCGGATTTTATCGCTGAAAGCATATCATTACTGTTAACAAGCCCGTCACGAGAAAAATTGAGAATACGTACACCGTCTTTCATAAAATCAAGCGCAGACTTATCAATAGTGTTTTCAGTTTCCTTATTAAGAGGAATGTGAAGCGTTATGTAATCACACTCTTCAAAAATGTGTTTGATTTCCGTTGCGCGAATGATATTATGAGAAAGATTCCACGCATTCTGCAAGGATAAAAACGGATCGTATCCGAAAACTGTCATTCCAAGCTCATTTGCGGCATTGGCAACAAGTACGCCTATCGCGCCAAGTCCTATAACTCCAAGCTTTTTGCCGCGAATTTCAGGGCCGACAAAAGCCGACTTACCCTTTTCAACTAATTTGCCGACCTCTTTTCCGTTTCCCTTTAAGCTCTTCGCCCATTCGATTCCGTCTACTACTTTTCTTGAAGCCAGAAGAAGTCCAAGAATGGTAAGCTCTTTGACAGCGTTGGCATTTGCGCTGGGAGTATTAAACACCACAATGCCGTTTTGCGTGCATTTTTCAACAGGTATATTATTTGTTCCCGCTCCGGCTCGTGCTATTGCTATTAAATTTTCTTCAAAATCCACGTCATGCAAGGATGCAGACCTTACAAGCGCGGCTGCCGGGTTTTGAACATCATCACCGATATTATA
>JAZRGJ010000172.1:0-7411 GCA_045644125.1 Eubacteriales bacterium
CCCTCGGCGCTCACGACAAAGGTAAGCTACATACTTTCCGGAGCTAGCCTTATAATAGATTACGAAGCGACGCCCGACGGAAAAACCCCCGTTTCTCTCACGAATCACGCATATTTTAACCTTGACGGATTTGGCGGCGACGTAAAGGAGCACAGCGCTTTGATATACGCCGAAAAATATACAGAGGTGAACGAAGATCTTATTCCCAACGGACGTCACCCCGCAGTTTTCGGCACGCCTTTTGATTTCACAAGCGCAAAGAAGATAGGCGGGGATTTCGGAAGCGATTTTTCGGGCTACGACCACAACTTCGTTTTATCTCCGAAATTTTTCAAGGAATTTATAGGCAAAAAGCTTGGACTTGCGGCTGAGGTTTCAACGGCCGACCTTAAAATGAAAGTTTACACCGACCAGCCCGGAGTGCAGTTTTACACCGCTAATTTCCTCGGAAACGGCCCTGATTTCAAGGGTGGCGTAAAGCAGATTAAACACGGCGCTTTCTGCCTTGAAGCGCAGACGGAGCCAAACTCCGTGAACCTTGGAATAGGCTTCTACGGCAAGGGCGAAAAATACACGCAAACCACCGTTTATTCCTTTGAATTTATATGAAAAAGGAGTTTTTCGGCACGCTTGAGTGCGGTTCTGCGGTACATAAATACACGATAGAAAACGGCACTTTGAAGCTTACTCTTATCGATAGAGGCGCAAGCCTCGTGTCCCTTGAATTTCTTGGGCGCGACGTAGTTTTGGGTTTTGATTCGCCAAGGGACTACGAAATTGATTTTTTAAATCACGGAGCCACGATAGGCAGAGTTGCAGACAGAATTGAGGGGGCGAGCTTTTCCATGGACGGAAAAGAATATCCCCTTACGAAAAACAACGGCGATCATTGCTTGCACGGCGGAAACCGATTCAATAAAACGCTATGGAAGCTTTATTCGTTTGAAGAAAACAAAATCACCTTTTTCTACTCTTCCCCTAACGGCGAGGACGGCTTTCCATCTCGTCTTGACGTTTACGTAAGCTATATTATTGAGGGTGCGAATTTCATTATTGATTACCGCGCTATTCCCTTTGGAAAGACGCCGATTTCCCTTACCAACCACTCCTATTTTAACCTTGACGGAGAGGGACTTATATTAAATCATAAAGCAAAGCTTTATGCGGACAGCTATCTTGAGACGAACGATAGCCTTATTACAACGGGGAAAAGACTTCCCGTTCAGAATACGACGTTTGATTTTAGAGAGGAAAAAATCATAGGACGCGACTTTTCCGAGGGCTTTTGCGGCTACGATAATTACTATGTAATTTCCGAGGGCGAGAGGAAAAATTTCCTTAAAAAAAGCTTGAATCTCGCCGCAGAAATCAGTGGAAAAAAGATTAAAATGAAGGTTTATACCGATCAAGAGGGTTTCCTTTTTTATACCGGAAATTACCTCAAGGGGCCCGACTTCAAGGGCGGAATCAAACAGCGCGATTATATGGGATTTTGCATTGAAACGGGCGGCGAGCCTAACTCCGTGAAGCGCGGAAAGTGCTTATACGATTCCTCCGAAATTTACACTCACACCACGGTTTATTCTTTAGAAAGCATAGGTGATATTTAATGAAAATTCGCATGCTCGGAACAGGCTACGGCGAATGTAAGGTAAAAAAATTCACTTCCAAGGACTATAGGCATCGCGGCGGCGTTCTCGTTGATTCCGAAATTCTAATTGATGCGCCCTGCGACGTTTTCGACGTGGCTGACGAGCTTGGATTTTCGGATATGTTTGATAAGCTTTCAGCGCTTTTCATTTCCCACTCGCATATAGGACATTTTGACGCTGAAACAGTACTTAAGCTTGCAAGGGGAAAGACACTTTCCGTTTACGCAGATAAGGAAGTTCTGGCGCTTATTCCCGACAGCGACAATATAATCAAAAACGAAGCTGTTCCCTTTCGCCCGATAGAACACGGAAGCTATAAAATTTTGCCGCTTCCCGCAAATCATAAAACTGAAAACAGACGGGAAAGGGTTCTGAATTATATAATCTCCAAGGACAAAAATCTTCTTTATCTTTTGGACGGAGCTTTTCTTAATCAAGACGCATACAAAATAATCTCGGAGCTTAAGTTTGATGCCGTTATTATGGATACGGCGCTTGAACTTTCAGCGCCGACGCCGGGGCTTATGCAGCACGGGGGCTACGAGCTTAATCGCATCGTGAAAGGAATTTTGACGAGCTCGGGCGCGGCAAACGAAAAGACTCGCTTCATCCTCTCGCATATTCCCTCGCCACGCAAAAGAAGCGTTCACGAGGAGCTTTCCGCAAAAGCTTCCGAGGACGGTTTTACCGTAGCTTACGACGGATATTTTATGAATGTTTAATTTTTTTGATTTTTTTTACAAAATCTATATACAAATCGATTTTTTTGTGCTAAAATATTAGCGTTAAATTTTATTTGAACGAGGTATTCACAATGAAACTTGTATATCAGGGAAAAACAAAAGACGTTTACTCTCTTGAAAACGGCAACGTAATGCTTAAGTTTAAGGACGATTGCACCGGTAAAGACGGCGTGTTTGATCCCGGCGAAAACGCTGTAGGTCTTACCATCGACGGTATCGGAAAAGCAAACCTTGAAACTTCCGTTTACTACTTCGACCTTCTTAAGAAGGCGGGCATCAAGACTCACTACGTAGGCGCTGACGTTGAAAACGCAACTATGGAAGTACTTCCCGGTGAAGTTTTCGGACACGGCCTTGAGGTTATTTGCAGACTCGTTGCAACCGGTAGCTTTATCCGCAGATACGGCGAATACATAGCTGACGGCACCGTTCTTGAGGGCGGATACGTTGAGTGCACCTTTAAAAATGACGAAAAGGGCGATCCCCTCGTTACCGGCGAAGGCCTTGCGGCTCTTGGCGTTATGTCTCCCGCTATGTTCGAGAGCATGAAGGAGCAGACTCTTAAGATCACGAAGATCGTTGCTGACGACCTTAAATCCATCGGCCTTGACCTTTGGGACACCAAATTCGAGTTTGGCTACAACTACGGCGAGGTTATTCTTATTGACGAAATCGCTTCCGGAAACATGAGAGTTTACAAGGATGGCGCTAAGGTTGATCGCGTTGAGCTCACCAAGCTTATTCTTAACAGATAATTTTTAAGAAATAAAGGAAAGAGGTTTTAAGCCTCTTTCTTTTATATTTTCGCAAAGCGCAAAAGAGGGTTAAATAATGAACATAAGACGAGCCGTAGAAAATGATATTGAAAGAATAAACGAGTTGCTTCTCGACGTGGCGGCGCTTCACAACTCAGGCCGCCCCGACATCTTCAAAAAGAGCGCAAAAAAATATACTGACGACGAACTCTTATCAATAATAAGAAACGACAAAACGCCAGTTTTCGTTGCAGAAAACGACACGGGGTACGTTCTCGGCTACGTTTTTTGCATATATCAAGAAACGGTGGAGAGCGTTTTGCTTCACTCTATGAAAACGCTTTATATTGACGACCTTTGCGTTGACGAGGCTGCAAGAGGCATGAAAATCGGCACTGCGCTTTACGAATTCGCGCTTGAAGAGGCGAAAAGAAACGGCTGTTATAACGTAACTCTCAACGTTTGGCATCTCAACGCCGGAGCTATGAAGTTCTACGAAAAATGCGGCATGTCACCTTTAAAAACCGTTATGGAAAAAATACTCTGATTTAAAAATACAAAGAAAAACCGCAGGTATCTATCGCCTGCGGTTTTTATTTAATTAAATTCCGAAAGAAGAGAGTTGAGCGTTTCAGCTTCTCGGCTAAGGGTTTCGATTTTATCGTCGGGCATAAATTCAAGAAGCGCGGGGATTTCCTTTAAATTGCTGCCGTTTTTGATGATCTCAAGATACTGGCGCCAATCCGATACGCCCTCCGAAAGAGGCGCTTTCTCATTATTTATAAAATGGAATACGTGGAGGCATGAAACGTAGGGGGCGAGCGCCTTTGCGGCTTCGATATTATATTCAAGGCTTTTAAGCTGGTTGGGCTGCCAATACATACCGAAAAGCTCGTGATTTACGTCTTTCAAAAAGGCAAGAGCGGTATTGAAATCCTCGGTTATCGAGCCGTTGTGACATTCAAGGCAAACTTTTATACCGTAAGGCTCTGCCATTTTGCAAATTTCCTTTGCGTCGGCAACAACCTTTTCCCATTCTTCGCCCTCCGTTGCCTTTACGCTTCTGTAAGCCCAGATACGAATAACCGACGAGCCGAGCGCCTTTGCGCTTTCAAGGTATTTCGGGAACTCCTCGTTTGACGTAACGCCAACACGGAAATACGAGCCGTACGTCAGCGTTTTTATATCCGCCGCCTCGGAGTCGCTTTTGATTTTCCCCGCAAGAGCTACGTCGCCTGCGGGTGAGTGGACGTCACTTCCCCATTCTATAAGCGAGAGCTTTGCATTTTTTGCCGCATTTATAATTTCTTCAACCGAATTCGGTCTGAACGATACGGAAACAACACCTGATTTAAACATTTTGTTTGCCTTTCTTGTTAAATTATTTGATTTCTACGGTTTTTCCCGCAGGAACGACGATTTCTTTGCCGAGAACGCTTACGTAAACGTCAACGGCGGACGGATTTTCCACGTAACTTAAATCTACGGAGAAGATAAGTCTGTTGAAAGCCATGGTGTAATCGTATATTTCGCCGTTGGTTGCGTACCAGATATCACTCTTGCCGCCGATTTTCTTTGCGAATTCTTCGATTACGCGCCAATTGTCTTTTTGATTAAATTCATAGCTATGCCCCCAAAGATAGAAGAGGCGAGGCTTGTTGCGCCAGAAATACGGTTTATTTTCAATTCCGAGAAATTTGTCGACAAGCTCAAAAAGACGGGGATTGTCATGATGACATGTTGTAGGGAGCCGCAACCAATCGGTAGGAAGCTTGAAATCTTCCGTTGAAATAACGGTTCTTGCATATTTTATTCCGGAATTTTTAAGAATATCAACGACGGTGTCGTTATAAGCTCCGTTGGGATACGCGCAGCCGTTAATAATTTTACCGAAAGTTTTTTCGAGATCTTCTCTGTTCGCCATAACGTCGCGCGCGGCAACAGCAGGCTCAACTTCAGTCCAGGTAAGATGACGGGCGCCGTGGACGGCAACTTCTATTCCCTTTTGAGAGTATACCTCACGGGCTTCGCTTTTGGAAAGCTTTGAACCGCCCGATTCTTCGGGAAGCGTTCCTACGTTAAAGGTTCCTGAGAGTCCGTAATTTACCATGATTTCGGCAAGTCTTTTATCCGCGACGACGCCGTCGTCATAGCTTAAAGTTACAGCCTTCGAAAGAAAGCCGGGGTATTTCATAAAAGCAGACATCTTATTCTCCTTTGGATATCTTTTTATTTATTAAACCACAAAGCGAAACTTTTGTCAAGAAAAATATATTTAAAGAAATTTATTTTTTTCATAAAAACCTATTTACTTTTTATATTGTTTCTGCTATAATATTACAGTGAAAAATTATGCGCCCGTATGGGCAAAAGGAGTGTTGAATTATGAGCCGTATGGTCGGCACCGTTTCCCGTGGTATCAGAGCACCCATTATAAGAGAGGGTGACAATATCGTTGATATCGTTACAAGCTGCGTGCTTGAAGCTTCAAAGGATGACGGATTTACAGTACGTGACCGTGACGTTGTTGCTATGACAGAAGCCATCGTTGCACGTGCGCAGGGTAATTACGCAACAGTAGATGACATCGCAAAGGACGTTAAAGCAAAACTCGGCGGAGGCACTGTCGGAGTTATTTTCCCCATACTCTCAAGAAACCGTTTCGCTATTTGCTTGAGAGGTATTGCAAAGGGAGCTGACAAAATAGTTCTCATGCTTTCCTATCCTTCCGACGAGGTTGGCAACCACCTTATCTCGCTCGACGCGCTTGACGAGGCGGGCGTTAACCCCTATTCCGACGTTCTCACTCTCGAAAAATACCGTGAACTTTTCGGATACAAGACTCATAGATTCACCGGAGTTGACTACGTTTCTTATTACGAAGAGCTTGTCCGCGAAGCAGGCGCTGACGTTGAAATTATTTTCGCAAACGACGCTCGCGCGGTTCTCCCTTATGCAAAAAAGATTATCAACTGCGATATACACACAAGAATGAGAACGAAGAGAATTCTTAAAGCGGCAGGCGCTGAAGCAGTTCTCGGACTTGACGAAATTCTTAACTCTTCCGTTGACGGCAGCGGATATAACGAGCACTACGGACTTCTCGGCTCTAACAAAGCAACCGAGGACAAAGTTAAGCTCTTCCCCCGCGATTGCCAGCCGATAGTTGACGCTATTCATGAGAAGCTTTTTGAAGCGACAGGCAAAAACGTTGAAGTTATGGTTTACGGCGACGGAGCATTCAAAGATCCCGTTGGAAAAATCTGGGAGCTTGCGGACCCCGTTGTTTCTCCCGCTTACACGGCAGGCCTTGACGGAACGCCCAACGAGCTTAAGCTCAAATATCTTGCGGACAACGAATTCGCGGGACTTTCGGGTGACGAGCTTCGCGAGGCTATAAAGAGCAAGATTCACGAAAAGGACGAAAACCTTTTCGGTAAAATGGCATCCGAAGGCACTACTCCTCGTCAGCTTACCGACCTTATAGGTTCGCTTTGCGACCTTACTTCAGGCTCCGGCGACAAGGGTACTCCCATCGTATACATTCAGGGTTATTTCGATAACTACACAACAGAATAAAAACAAACTGCGATGCTCCGATTTTATTCTGACATCGCAGTTTTATATTAAATAAATCAAATATTATTTGGAGATTTAGTATGGAATACCGCAAGGAACACGATTCAATCGGTGAGATTGACGTTCCAAAAGATAAATATTGGGGCGCGCAAACCCAAAGAAGCCTTGAAAACTTTGAAATAGGCATTGAAAAAATGCCCGCGGAAGTAATACGCGCGTTCGGGATTCTGAAGCTTGCATCCGCAAGGGTAAATGCAAGGCTTTGTCCTGAAAAAATGACTCCCGAAAAGCTTTCCGCAATTGAAGATTGCGCCAACGAAATTTGCGACGGAAAGCTTGACGGACACTTCCCTCTCGCAGTATGGCAGACGGGCAGCGGCACTCAAACCAATATGAACGTTAACGAGGTTATCGCAAACAGAGCGAACGAAATATCCTCGAAAAAGCTTTTGCATCCAAACGACGACGTAAACATGTCGCAATCCTCCAACGACACTTTCCCGACTGCTATGCATATAGCTGTAATTCTCGAAACCGAAAACAAGCTTTTACCTGCAATAGAAAAGCTCATATTTACTTTCCGTAAACTCGAAGAAAAGAACGAGGGCATCGTAAAAAGCGGAAGAACGCATCTCCAAGACGCAACTCCCATAGCCTTCAGCCAGGAGATAAGCGGCTGGCG
>JAZRGJ010000173.1:0-7360 GCA_045644125.1 Eubacteriales bacterium
AGTATGCACGAACTTCTTCAGGTTTCAAGTCACTAATAGCCTTGATATCTCTTTCAAGCTGTTCGTCATCAATTTCAAGAGGTTTAGTAACAAAAATCTTATCGTTACCAGTCTTCTTTCTTTCATCAAGTTCTTCTTCAAGTGATAATTCTTGCGTAATATCGTTTTCCGATGATTTGTCATCCGCATTTTTTTCCATCTTATAATCAAAAAAATGCTCAACGTTAAGTCGCTCGGTTTCTTTAGAAGGCTCTTCTGCCGTTTCACCGTCCTGAAATTCGTCTTCAAAATCCTCGGGATCGGAGAGCGAAAAAGAAACCTCGTCGGGAATGATAAGCTCTTTTGTTTCGAATTTCATTTCCTGCTCGTCGGGTTGCAGAGTTGCTTTATCGGTGATTTCTTCCTCGTCGTTCTTTATATGAGATGCAACGGTATCGGTAAGAGCGTCGGATTTATAGTTTTTTTCGGTAAATTCTTCCTTTTCAAGGTTATCCTGCATAAGCATTCTCCTGGGTTGATTGCTCTTTTTATATTGCAACGATTGTTTTTCGCATAGTAATCGCAAAAGTAAGATGCTCAGCTCTTTGCGTACCCTATACAGAATTATTATAACATATTATTTTGAAAATTACAATATTGAGGGGCTATTTGTTTTTAAACATTTTGAAATTAAAACGAAACAAAAGCCTTTTAACGAGATTTTTTTAAAAAGTGTAAACTATTTTTTCTAAAGGTATTGATTTTTTGCAAACGTTGTGATATAATAGCTTCAACTGTGCATATGCGATAAAGCGTATCGCAGACAATTCAGAACAGTCCTCTGCAATAGCTCAGCACGAATGTTCGCAGATTTAAGGAGGAGCCCAAAATGGAAAAGATCCAGGCTTTTGTTAGTGAGCAGCTCAAAACTGAGGTTCCTCAGTTTAACATCGGCGACGGCGTAAAGGTTTACGTTAAGATCGTCGAGGGTGAAAAGGAAAGAATTCAGATGTTCGAGGGTACCGTTATCGCTAAGCACGGCGGCGGAATCTCCGAAACCTTTACTGTAAGACGTGTTTCTTACGGTGTTGGCGTTGAAAAGACTTTCCCCATCCATTCTCCCAACGTAGATAAGATCGTAGTATTCCGCGAGGCTAAGGTTCGTCGCGCGAAGCTCTATTATCTCCGTGACAGAGTCGGTAAAGCGGCTAAAGTTAAAGAAAAGGTTTAATCTTTTCAAAAAAGGGCAACGCACGTTCGTTGCCCTTAACTTTTTATTATCGGTTTGTTGCTTAATATGAGTTATTATTACGAGGTCTAGTATGAAAAGGTTTGCTGATTCGCATATACACATAAGAAATCTAAAAGAAAACGAAATCGTAACAATGCTCGATTTAATGTCGTCACTGGGTGTTACAGATACATGTATTTTGGCGCTTCCTTACCGAAGCCTAGCCGAAAATCTTGCGGCGCTTTATCATAAAGAAACGTATAAAAAGATGACTGTGCGTGCTTTTGGCGGCTGGCACGTAACGGATAGGTACGCGATTATCCCAAAAGAAGAAATCGTCAAAAATCTTATGAAACTCGGTTTTGACGGCGTTAAAATTATGGATACGCACCCTGAATTCCGCGCATTTCTCGGATACGGAATTTGTGAACGCCCATACTATAAGGCTTTCGAATATATTGAGGAAAACGGAATTCCCGTTAATATGCACGCTTTAGACCCTCACGATTGGTGGAATAAAGGCGGTCCTTATGACAAGCCGTATATTCCTAAGCCCGAAAGCATTTATTCCGAAATTTTCACCCTTCTTGACAGGCACCCCCGCCTGAAGATATGCTTCGCTCATTTTTTCTTTCTCTCTCAGGATGTAGACGAAGCTGCGAGAGTTCTTGATAAATATCCTAATATTTATTTTGATTTAACTCCGGGCACGCTTTTCTTCGATTTTGCGAAAAAGCCTTCCGAGTGGCACGATTTCTTTGAAAAATACAGTTCTCGCATACTTTTTGGCACAGATTCCAACGGAATAAAGAAGTGCAACAAAGAACTTAATCGCTTGGTTTATCGCGCACTAACGGAAAAAGGCCCTTATTCCGAGTTCTGCTACGGACGAGATTATAACGTGGAGGGACTTTATCTTTCGCAAGATAGCATTGACCGAATTTTATACACGAATTATCTTGGCTTTGTCGGAAAAAGGCGAGAGATTGACAAAGAATTTTACAATTATTGCGTTAGAAAAACGTATAGCGACGTAACAACTCTCGGCATTGACGAGTTTTATGAAAGAGGAAAAGCGCTCATTCCCGAACTTAAGAAGGATCCTGAGCAAAATATCGCGATAAATTTCCTTAAAACGCAATTATAAAACGAAATACCGCCGTTTTGGCGGTATTTTGAAAATCGTATTATGCCATAGTTTCGGAGAGCTTTTTGCCGCCGACAAGATGGAAATGAAGATGCTTAACGCTTTGGCAACCGTCCTCACCTACGTTGGTGATAACTCTGTAGCCGCTGTCAAGTCCTTCGGATTTTGCGATTTCGGGAATTTTCGTGAAGATATGAGCAACGATTTCCGCGTTTTCTTGGTTTACGGCATCGGCAGACGGTATATGAAGCTTCGGAACGACAAGCACGTGGACGGGAGCTTGCGGATTTATATCTGCAAAAGCGTAGCAAACATCGTCTTCGTAAACCTTTTTTGAGGGAATATCACCATTAATAATTGAACAGAATATGCAATCCATATTAAACCTCTTTTGTTCGTTTTTGTTTAGATTATAACACAGATTTTCATTTATTTCAATACGTAAAGGAAATATTATGCCATATCTTGAATCGAAGCTTCCCGAATATCCCGTTTCTGAGGATATGTGGGATAAGCTTAAAAATGAGAGCCGACCTATTCTTATTTACGGCATGGGAAACGGCGCTGATAAGCTTATCTTGAAATTTCAAGAACTGAATATTAGCTTTAGCGATATTTTTGCATCCGACGGCTTCGTAAGAGGGCATAGCTTTCACGGTATTCGTGTTAAAAGCTTTTCCGAGGTGAAAGAGCTTTATCGGGATTTCGTTATCGTTCTTTCTTTCGCTTCAAACAGAGATGAGGTTTTAGAGCTTTTTTCGGAAATTGACGGGAAATACGATATGTATATCCCCGATATGCCCGTTGCGGGTGGGGAATATTTTGACCGCAATTTTTACAATACCAATTATGAAAAAATCCTTGATGCTTATAATGCGCTTTGCGACGAAGATTCGAAAAATTGCTTTGCGGCGGTCGTGAATTACAAGCTTTTCGGCAAGCTTCGTTTTCTTCTTTCCGCATATTCAACCAAGGACGAGCTTTACGGCTTGATAAAGCTTTTTAAAAACGTTGAGAGCTATATTGACGGCGGCGCTTATAACGGCGACACGCTTAAAGAAGCCGTTTTTTACTTTGAAAATCTTAAGCGCGCCGTGCTTGTTGAGCCGGATAAAAGAAGCTTTAAAAAGCTTTCTTTATTTGCCGAGAGCCTTTCCGAAACCGATACTGTGCTCTATAATGCGGCGCTTTGGTCGAATGAGGGAATGCTTGAATTTTCAAGCTCCGGAAACAGAAATTCTTCGATAAATTCGACGGCTTCTTTTGAAAACAAAACCGTGGAAACGGAAGTCGTTACCATTGATAAAATTGCTCAAACTTTCGTGGATTATATAAAGTACGACGTTGAGGGGGCGGAGCTTTCTGCGCTTATTGGCTCGGAAGCAACGATAGCGAGGGATAAACCCGTTTTGCTCGTTTCCGCATATCACAGAAGCTCTGACGTTTTTGAGCTCATCAACTATCTTGGCGAGAAATATCCCTTTTACGATTTATATTTAAGGCGCTTAAAATGCGTTCCCGCATGGGAGCTTGATATTATCGCTATTCCCAATAAATAATGTTGAATTTTTCTTATATATGTGTTATACTTAAAGCATAAAGGAGATAACCATGATAAATTATGCTCATAGAGGCGCTTCGGAATATGCGCCGGAAAATACGCTTTCTTCATTTTATCTCGGTCTTCTGATGGGTGCGAACGGTATAGAAACAGACGTTCAATTAACACGTGACGGCGTTCCTGCGCTTTTCCACGACGACACTCTTGATAGAGTTACGAACGCAAAAGGAAAATTTTCCGACTACACGCTCGAAGAGCTTAAATCGTTTAACGTTATAGGAAACGCAACCGCAGGATTTTTCGATAAGATAATCACCTTGCGCGAATTTTTATCCGCCGTTTCAAAATACGATATAAAGCTTGCAATAGAGCTTAAAGGCGCTTCTGTTGAAGAGAAATCGCTTCGTCTGATAGAAGAGTTTGGCCTTCTTGAAAGGACTACCTTTACGAGCTTTAAATTCGAATATATAAAGAAAATCAAAGAGCTTAATCCTTGCGCGCGCATCGGCTGGCTCGTTTATCACGGAAATGACGATGAGGTGGAAAAGCTTCTTGAAATCGGTGGCGAAGAAATTGCCCCGAAAGCTGAATTTATCACCGAGGAAGCTTCGAAAAAATGGAGAAGTCGGGGACTTGGCGTGCGCGCTTGGGGTGTCGATGGCGTTGCCACGATGAAGGCAATGTGCGATTTGGAAGTTGACGGAATGACGGTTAACTTCCCCGATAGATTATATCAATACTTAAATTCAAGGAAATAAGAGGGAAAAATGAGAAAACCCGAAATTCTTTCGCCTGCGGGAAATTTTGAGAAAATGAAGGCGGCAATTCTTTTCGGCGCAGATGCCGTTTATCTTGCCGGAAACGTTTTCGGAATGAGAGCCGCTGCGGATAATTTTAATAATGAAGAATTAAAGGAAGCTATTAGCTACGCTCACGAAAGAGGCGTTAAGGTTTACGTAACCGTTAATACTATGCCACGTGAGGACGAATATCCCATTCTTCGTGATTATATTGCAAATCTTGCAGTTATTAAACCCGATGCCGCAATCGTAGCTGACGTTGGCGTTCTTGCGCTTTTCAAGGAGCTTGCGCCCGATATTGAAATACATATTTCAACTCAGGCAAATGCTGTTTCTGCCGCAGCTTGCCGCGCGTGGTATGCCCTTGGCGCAAAGCGTGTCGTGCTTGCAAGAGAGCTTACTTTGGCGGAAATAAAGAGTATCAGAGCAAATATTCCCGAAGAGCTTGAGCTTGAATGTTTTATTCACGGCTCAATGTGCGTGTCTTATAGCGGCAGATGCTTGCTTTCGGGGCATATGATAGCGAGAGATGCCAACCGAGGAATGTGCGCGCAGCCGTGCAGATGGAATTTCAGAATTTCGGGCTACGAAATCGCGGAAGAAAAACGCCCCGGACTTAAAATGCCCGTTGAGGAGATAAACGGCGAAACGTTTATTATGTCAAGTAAAGACACTTGCACGATAGAGCATATCCCCGAGCTTATTGAGGCGGGTATAAATTCCTTTAAAATTGAGGGAAGAATGAAATCCGCTTACTACACCGCCGTAGTTACCAACACTTACAGAATGGCGGTGGACGCATATTTTTCGGGTAAATATGAATATAATCCCTTGTGGCTTCGTGAGCTTGAGTCGGTGAGCCACAGAGAGTATGCTTCGGGTTATTATTTCCAAAACCCGAATACAGATGCAAACGTTACCGCCAACAACGGTTATCTTAACGATAAAGCGTATCTTGCGGTAGTAACGGAGATTGGAGAGGGCAGAGTAAAGTGCGGCCAACGCAATAAGATGTCGGTCGGTGATGCGGTCGAAATCGTTACTCCCGGTATGGTTGGCAGAGCCTTTTCCGTAAACGCTCTTTACGATGAAAGCGGCGCTCCGATTGAATCAACTCCTCATCCTTATATGGAGTTTTATATGGAATTGCCCTACGAAGCGCGCGTTGGCGATATAATCCGAATGAGTTAAGGAGAAATATATGTATTTTTGGGAAATTATCAAAGCGATTTTCCTCGGAATAGTTGAGGGAATAACCGAATGGCTTCCCGTAAGCTCAACCGGGCACATGATAGTTTTTGATGAGTTTGTGAAGCTTAAGGTTTCTCCTGAATTTAAGGAGCTGTTTTTCGTAGTTATTCAGCTTGGAGCAATTGCGGCAGTACCCGTGTTATTTTTTGATAGGCTAAATCCTTTTTCAAAGAAGAAAAGCGAAGCGGAAAGAAAGAATACGCTCTCACTTTGGGGAAAGGTTATCGTGGGCGCTTTGCCTGCGGCTGTTATAGGCTTTCTACTCGACGATTTTTTTGACAAGCATTTTTACAATTATATAGTCGTTTCCATTGCTTTGGTGGTTTACGGCGTTGCGTTTATTTTAATTGAGCGTAATAACAAAGGTAAATCTTACAGAATCGAAGACGTAAGAGCTTTGACTTATAAAGATGCGCTTGTAATCGGCTCGTTTCAGATTCTTTCTTTGATTCCGGGCACTTCTCGCTCCGGCTCAACCATTATCGGCGGTATGCTCACGGGGGTTTCCCGCTCTGCTGCGGCGGAATTTTCGTTCTTTATGGCAATACCTATCATGCTTGGCGCATCGGGACTTAAAATCGTTAAATTTATCTTAGACGGCTTCACGGCGACGGGCCCTGAAATCGCGCTTCTCTTTATCGGTATTGCGGTTTCGTTCCTCGTTTCTCTTGCGGCAATTAAGTTCCTTATGGATTTCGTTAAAAAGCACAGCTTCTCGCCCTTTGGCGTTTACCGTATAATCCTCGGTATCTTCGTGCTTTCATTCTTCCTTATCAAATGATTTGAATAATATAAACAATTGTTTACACCCTATATATGAAAACTGCGTACCCGTGTTAAGAGTACGCAGTTTTTTTGTTTTGAAATTTATCTTTCTTCTCGATAATAATTGACACCGAGGCTTGCGGGAGGCTGATGCTCACGCTTATTTCTTATGCTCGTTAAGATAAGAAGTATGATAGTCATAACGTAAGGCGCCATATTGAGAAGAGGCTGATACATAGTATCAATCGTAAGAATCGTGTCGATTGCCAAAAGTCCACCGAAAAGATACGCTGAGGGAATTGCCATTGCAGGCTTCCATACTGTGAATATAACGAGTGCGATTGCGAGCCAACCGATGTCGCCCATAATATCTTTGGTGAATATAGCGTCTTTACGCTCCATTATAACCTGAAGTCCCCCAAGACCTGCAATAACGCCGCCGATACAGGTTGCGAAGTAACGGTATTTGGTAACGCTTATTCCTGCCGCATCGGCTGTTGCAGGGTTTTCGCCAACGGCTCTTAAGTGGAGTCCGATTTTGGTTTTATTTAATACGTAAGAGGAAACTATTGCAATTATCACACCGAGATAGACCAAGAATCCGTGAGATAAGAACATTTTTCCAA
>JAZRGJ010000174.1:0-14394 GCA_045644125.1 Eubacteriales bacterium
AGCATATAATTCATAAGCGCATCGTAGCTGTCAGGCGCGTATCCCAAACCGAAATGCTTTATGGTTGCAATCGAAAGCCCACGCTTTTCGGTGAAATATGCCAATGCGGCTTTTGATTTTGGATTGTCAAGGAATAATGCATAGTGAAAAAACTTTGCCGCGTCGGCATTCATTCTGTAAAGCTTTTGTTTGCTTATTTTTTCACCCTGATAGTTCCCTATATCGTCTTCAAGCACGATGTTTATCCCTGCTCGCTTGGCAAGAAATTCAACGGCATCCGGGTAATCGAGATGCTCTATCTGCCTTACAAACGTTATAGCGTTGCCTCCCACACCGCAACCGAAGCAATAAAAGCTGTTTGCGGCAGGATAAACGGTAAACGACGGCGTTTTTTCGCTATGGAAAGGACACAAGCCTTTCAGATTGGAGCCCGCTCTTTTAAGCGAAACGTAGCTTCCGATAAGCGATTCTATATCGTTTCTTGCAATTATTTCATCTACAGTTTCTCTTTTTATCATACAAACTCCTTTCTTACACACATAATATACGAAAAAAACGGGAGAAATACTTTTATTTTCTCCCATTTTTTAATTTTTGCTCAAAATTCGTATTTTTCACCACAATTTTTGATCTTCGCTCTTCCACCGGTAATATCGACGAGCATTTTTTCGAAGGCATCGCAATCGGTTTTCTTGATGCTGCCTATAACGCTTACGGTGTCGGAATACTGAATATCTTTACGTCTGAAGCCACTGTTGTCAATTGAGGTCATCGTTTTCTGATAATCCGAATACGAAAGTTCGACCTCGTAACTTACGTAGGTATCGTAAGTTATGATTTCAGCTTCACGCAATGCGCCTACCGCCGCAGCGCTGTAGGCTCTTACAAGACCGCCCGTGCCGAGAAGCGTTCCGCCGAAATATCTCACGACTACGACAACGGCGTCAACGATTCCGTTTTTTCTTATTGCGTCAAGCGTTGGCATTCCGGCAGTACCCTGCGGCTCTCTGTCATCTGAAAAACGCATAACCTGATTTTCTCTTAAAACATATGCATAAACGTGATGATTGGCATCGGAATATTTCTTTTTAACTGAGGCAATAAATTCAAGCGCCTCGCTTTCCGTGGCAACGGGCGCGGCTTCTCCTATAAATACGGAGCGCCGGTCCTCATATTCAAAGCTTGCCGATTTATATATCGTCGTATATGAATCCAAGACAATCTCCTAACCGTTAATTATATATTTTTTGAAACGACCGATTCCACGCTCATCAAGAGTTGCAAGCACGGATATTCCGTCTTCAAGGTATTCAACGCTTTTTACGGAGTATTCGTTATATATTTCGCTGACGAGTGATTGGGAGGAATACGGAATAAGGATGTTACAATCCCTCTTTGACTCCTGTATTATACGTTCAATGGTCTCAACGAGAAGCTCAATACCGCCTCCGTTTTTAGCTGATACTATCAATGCGCGCTTATCTTCAAGTCTTGCGGGCGCGCTGTTACACATATCGCATTTATTATAAACGTAAATCCTCGGCTTATCTGATGCGCCAAGCTCCTCTATAATTCCCTCGGTTACTTCCAAATGCTCTTTGATCTCAGGATCGCTCATATCGGAAACTATCATTAAAACGTCGGCGTATCTCACCTCGTCAAGCGTTGACTTAAAAGCTTTTACCAAATGGTGCGGAAGCTTTCTGATAAATCCTACGGTGTCGGTTATAAGAACGCTCTCCCCCGACGGAAGAAGCATTTTTCTCGTGGTTGGATCGAGGGTTGCAGAAAGCTTGTCCTCTGATAAAACGTCAGCTCCCGTAAGCTTATTAAGGAGCGTTGATTTTCCGGCGTTGGTATAACCGACAACGGCAATTTTAGTTAAACCGGATCTGTCGCGCTGGGCGCGCATTACAGCTCTGTTATGCTCAAGCTCTCGAAGCCTTGCTTCAAGATTTGCAAGCTTTTCACGCAAATGCCTTTTATCCGTTTCAAGCTTCGTTTCACCGGGGCCTCTCGTTCCGATACCGCCACCCTGCCGAGAAAGCTCGATTCCTTTTCCGACAAGTCGAGGCGCCGTATATTTCAACTGCGCAAGCTCTACTTGTAACTTACCCTCTCCGCTTTTTGCGTGAAGAGCGAAGATGTCGAGAATCAACATGCTTCTGTCAATAACTATAACGTCACCTATATCAGCTTCAAGGTTTCTTATCTGCATGGGAGAAAGCTCGAAATCGAAAACTATCATATCAACGTCATGAGAGCTTGCAAGATCTTTTATCTCAAGCACCTTTCCGCTGCCTATACAAGTTCTTGGATCAAAGCTGTCTTTAATCTGTATAACCCTCGCCAAAGCCATAGCGCCAGCCGTATCAAGCAAACGTTCAAGCTCATCAAGGCTTCTTTCACATTCGTCAAGCTCGGATGAGTTTTTCGCAATAGATACGATTATCGCTTTCTTTCTGTTATCCTCAGTCATACTTACCCCTTTCAAAAGTTAACGAAAAAAGAGCGCGGCAAAACCACCACGCTCTTTTTATGCAATGATTATTTTACCATTGCAAGACGCTTCTTGAACTTGTCAACACGTCCGCCAGCATCTACAAACTTCTGCTTTCCTGTATAGAAAGGATGGCACTTGGAGCAGATTTCTACGTTCAAATCACCCTTTACGGAATGAGTTTCAACGGTAGCGCCGCAAGCACATCTTATGGTAGCTTCTTTGTATTCGGGATGTATTCCAGCTTTCATTTTAACACCTCTTTACATAGTAATTCATTTTCATACGCTTCATTATATCACAACGTTTTTAAATTTGCAATACTTTTTGCAAAAAAATTATATTTTTTCTTCAATTTTCTTTTTTAATTCGACCATTATTTTTTTCTCAAGCCTTGATATATAGCTTTGAGATATACCAAGCGCATCGGCAACTTCTTTTTGAGTCAGCTCTTTTCCGTCAATCAAGCCGTAGCGCATTTCAATTATTATCTTTTCTCTTTCGTCAAGCTTTCTTACCGCTTCTCGCAATATTTTCTTTTCTTCCGCTTCTTCCATGCTACGTGAAACAACATCACCGTCACTTCCCAAAACGTCGGACAAAAGAAGCTCGTTGCCGTCCCAATCAACGCTCAAGGGCTCGTCGATAGAAAGTTCACGCCTTACGGTAGAATTTTTCCTTATGAACATAAGTATTTCATTTTCAATACATCTTGATGCATACGTTGCAAGCTTTATATTTTTATCCTTTTTAAAAGTGCTTATAGCTTTAATTAGCCCAACCGTGCCGATAGATATAAGCTCTTCGATTCCGGCACCCGTATTTTCGAAGCGCTTTGCTATGTAAACTACAAGACGAAGATTATGTTCTATGAGCTTATCCCTTGAAAGCCTTGAATCGAGATTGTTCAGCATTTCTTCTTCCTCTTCTTCCGAAAGAGGCGGCGGCAAGGTTTCGGTGCCGTTTACGTAATACAGCTCATTTTTGCGAAAAAGCGATTTTATAGCTCTTTTTAACTTCTTAAAAAATGAAGATAGCTTAAAAAACATTATCAATTGCTACAGCGGGCATCAAAGCGGAATACCCTGCATAAAGCTCTCCTTTCTTATCTACGGCAAAGATTACGTTAACGTTTTCGTATCTGCCTTTATTAACTACCGTAACGTAATCACTTAAAAAAGCGGGAAAAACTCTTTTTCCATCAACAGAGTTTACGGGAATCAAACGTATTCGCTTTTTGAGTTTTTCTTCAAGCGCGCCAAGGTCGTTTGAAAAAACGTTTTTTTCGCCTATTATTTTTGAGGCAAGTTCCTCCGTTATAAATACGACGGGACGTTTACCAATAGGATCCGTTACCAAATTTCCCGTATCAACGAGAGCCTCGAAGCTTTCCTCACGCCCCTCGTATCCCACGCAAAGCCTAACGCTTCTTACGCTTGCGCTGTTTCCGAGCAAATACATCATTATTTTAACGATTCCGTATGATAAAAGCACTATTAGCGACCATGTAAACAAATTTCTGTTTTGAAGCGAGCCGCCTGATATTCCGACTCTCTGCATCACGACGTCAAGCAGACAAAATCCGTAGTAAACAAAACCGCCGATAAGTATTTCAAAAAGCAAAAACGCAACGGCGTATTTAAATTTCCGCATCCACGACGCACCTTTCGTTGCAACTATTATCATAAGAACGAGAATGGGAAGTGTCAAAATCGGCATAAGATACCTTCTATCCGAAAAAAGTATTCCCAAAACGGCGTAGCTTGCGCCGATTGCCGCGGCGAAAATCAGTCTTTTTATTCCGCATTTAATTTTTAAGACGTAAAGCGCAAGCCCCAAAGCGATAATATCAACGCAAAAATTTATCAAAAAATATATATCAACGTAAACTGTTTTCATTTTTCCCCTCTAACGTTTTTTCATATATATTCTATCACACGAAAAAAGAATATATTGTCGTATGCGGGCGAAAAAAACAAAGAGCCGAATAAAAAAATTCGACTCTTTTTTCATTATTTAATTTAAAGCTTTTTCTATGGTATCAGCGCCTGATTCAAGATAATCGCCCTCGAAAAGCTCTATTACGCCTTTATCGGAAAGCGATGCGAGCTCAGGATCGATAGGAAGCTTTGCCAAAACCTCTGTGCCGTATTTCTTGGCGAGCTCGTCAATTTTGCTTTCACCGTAAAGCTTGATTACCTTTCCGCAATCGGGACATACGAGATAACCGTAGTTTTCTACGAGACCGAGAATCGGAATATCCATAAGAGAAGCCATATTGACAGCTTTTTCAACTATCATTGAAACAAGCTCTTGAGGGCTTGTTACAATAACTATTCCGTCGAGAGGGAGGCTTTGGAAAACTGTGAGAGGAACGTCACCCGTGCCGGGAGGCATATCAACGAACATATAGTCAACGTCGCCCCAAACTACCTCGCTCCAAAACTGCTTTACCGTTCCTGCGATAACGGGCCCGCGCCATACAACAGGCTTGGTTTCCTCGTCCATCAAGAGATTTATGCTCATAACCTCAATTCCCGTTTTCGTTTTAGGTGGGAACATACCGAGCTCACTTCCCGTAACAGAGCCGACTTTCAATCCGAAAGCCTTTGGAATCGAAGGTCCTGTTATATCGGCGTCAAGTATCGCCGTTTTATACCCTCTTCTTTGCATGGTAACCGCAAGAAGCGAAGTAACCATAGATTTTCCGACGCCGCCTTTTCCGCTTACAACACCTATTACGTGCTTCACGTTACTGGCTTGATTTTTTGGCGCAAGCAATGATTCTTTCGAGCATTTTTCACTGCAATTTGCGCAATCGTGTGAACAACCTGCCATTTTTATCTCCTAACTTATATTGCATTAACAGAAATTTCGCCGTCTTTTACCGAAAGTGAAATTCCAATAAGATTTTTACCGTTATTGTCTACTACAATGCTTGCAATCTCGTCCTCTATATGCTTTTCTATGAAGCGGCGCATATTACGCGCTCCGTATTTCTCGGAATAAGACTTTTCAGCAATAAAGTCAAGCAAAGCGCCGTCATAAACGAGCTTCGTTCCCTTTTCTGCCATAAAGTTTTTAAGACGAGAGATGAAAAGATCTGCAATCTTGACAAAATCGTTTTTATCAAGATGTCTGAAGCATATAATTTCGTCTATACGGTTGATAAATTCGGGACGGAGGAAAGCAAAAAGAGCCTTTTCCGTCTTTTCCTTTGCTCGCTCTTCTTTTTTATCCGCAAAGCCCGAAATCGACGTGGAAACCTCGCTTCCCGCATTCGTAGTCATAATGATTATTGCGTTTTCAAAATTAACTTGTCTGCCCTGCGCATCGGTTATTCTTCCGTCATCAAGGATTTGAAGAAGAATATTCAGAACGTCGGGGTGGGCCTTTTCTATTTCGTCAAAAAGAATTACCGCGTGAGGTCTTCTTCTTATTTTTTCAGTAAGCTGACCTGCTTCGTCATAGCCCACGTATCCGGGAGGCGCTCCTATAATTCTTGATACGGAGTGCTTTTCCATAAACTCGGACATATCAAGTCTTATTAAAGACTCGGGTTGCTTGAAAAGCTCGTTCGCAAGCACCTTTACAAGCTCGGTTTTTCCAACGCCCGTAGGACCTGCGAAAATCATAGATACGGGATTCTTTCTGTAAGAAATTCCGGCGCGCTTACGCTTTACGGCTCTTACAACGGCCGAAACCGCTTCTTCTTGTCCGATAATATTCGAAGAAATTCTCTCGTAGAGCCCCGAAAGCTCGCCAAGCTCGCCTGAACATATATCGGAAGCTGGAACGCCTGTCCATATTTCAATTACTTTGGCAACGTCGGAAATCGTTACGATAAGGCCCTCGAGAATTTCATCAAGCTCCTTGATTCTGTTCTCAATTTGAAGCTTTTCGACCTTAATATCCGCAATCTCTTTATAAAGAGCCTCGGTCTGCCCTTCCGGAGCTTCGCTTTTTGCTTCAAGTTCCGCGCTTTTCGTATTCAACTCTAAAAGGCGCTTCGTTATTTTCTTTTTTTCGTTAAGCTCGGGTGAAGAAAGGGCTACTCTTGCGGCAGCTTCGTCTATTATATCGATTGCTTTATCGGGAAGAAATCTATCCGTTATATAGCGCTCGGACATATTTACGGCAGCCTTTGAAATTTCCGTGGGAATTTTTACCCCATGATAATTTTCATAGTATTTTTTTATTCCCTCGATTACCTTAACTGAGTCGTCTATTGACGGCTCTTCAACCATTACGGGCTGGAATCGGCGTTCAAGAGCGCTGTCTTTTTCAATATATTTTCTATATTCTTTTAAGGTTGTTGCGCCGATTATCTGTATTTCTCCTCGTGAAAGCGCAGGCTTAAGTATATTAGCCGCGCTCATGCTTCCCTCGGAATCTCCCGCGCTGACGATGGTGTGCACCTCGTCAATCATAAGAATAACGTTTCCTGCGTTTTTAACCTCTTTGATAAGTCCGAGGATTCTTGATTCAAACTGTCCTCTGAACTGTGTTCCGGCAACAAGAGCCGTCATATCCAATAAACGTATTTCGGCATTTGAAAGTTGCTCCGGCACGTTTCCGTCAACTATTCTCTGCGCAAGAGCCTCTGCTATAGCCGTTTTACCAACACCGGGCTCGCCGATAAGACAGGGGTTGTTTTTCTGTCTTCTTGAAAGAATTTGAATTACTCTGTCAAGCTCTCTGTCTCGCCCTACGATTCTGTCGGTTTCGCCCTTAAAGGCTTTTTCGGTAAGGTTCGTGCAATACATATTAAGAAGCTTTTTATCGTCTTCTTTCTTTGCCCTCTCACGCGCCTTATCTTTGCCCTTTTCTTCCTTTGAATTATTGCGTTTTCCAAAGGTCGGGGGCACGAATGGGAATCCTTGAAAAATCTTTTGAAAATCGATTGCTGGCGCACCGCCGTCAACAGCGGAATCAGAGTTTTCGACGGGAGAGTCGGACACAGCTTCAAGCATTCCCGAAACCTCGCCCGAAAGCTCCTCTACGGCATCGTCATCAATTCCCATTTTCTTGAGAATATCTTCAACCGGCTTTATCCCGAGCTCACGCGCGCATATTAAGCAGAGCCCTTCATTTACAGATTCGTTATCTTCAAGTCTAGTTATAAAAACCACTGCGGGACGTTTTTTACATCTCGCGCATTTTTGCATTTCCATTTAAAATTGCCTTTCTTATTATCTTAGAAGCTGAGCAACAGTTCAACGGGGTTAAGACTGTTGAAAAGCTTATATATGAATCCGCCGCTGAATTCACTTGCCCATTCGCTATTCGCAACGGACGGAAGATTTATAACGTAAGTAAATATCGACGTTAACGCCCATGCTATAATAAACGCGAATGCCGTTGAAAAAATTCCTCCGAGTATTCTGTTAAATACTCCGATAAATCCGTCGTCAAGCGCGGCGTTTAAAATCGAAATAAGTATAGTTAAAACTATACCGGATAGGAAGTATAGAATGATGAACGTAATTACCGTGGAAATCAGCCCGGTTGCGGGAGCGATAAGAGAATCGACGATTTTATTAACCAAGGATTCTCCCGTTTCTTCTTTTGCAAGCTTTTCGACGTCAATATCGAAAACACCCGCTCCTATTTTAAGAAGAGTGGGAAGCTCCTCATTAATATTATCCGCATTTATATCGGAGCAATTCTCTACGATATATTCTTCCATCTGATTTGCAATAGGCTCTCTCACCTTCGGCTCAATCAAGGCTTCGGAAAGCGGCGAGGCGAAAGAAAACGAGATAACCAAAGTCAAAATTATCTTCACGGGTTTTGCTATAGTTTTTATAAATCCGCGTTTTATTCCAAGGAAAAGACCGATTGCAACTATCAAAACCAGAATTAAATCTACTATAAAATTCAACGTCAAAACCTCTCTTTTATTTTTTAAGTTTTAATGTCAAACGATGTGATAAGTATATCACACGCTTCATTTTTTTGTCAAGCGACTAACGCAAAACCACGGCATCGTCACCGAAAATTTTGCGCAGCCTTTCCATAACGTTATCGGAAGGGTTGATTTTAGCATCCTTCATAGCGTTATACTTCTTTGTTTTTACGTCGTATACCACGACGTTTGCGCGGCCGGAATTAAGAAGCGCCATTCTCGTTATGGTAGCGATTCTCTTATCGTCAAAGCCGTTAATTTTTATATAAAGAGTTGCGCCATCCTCTGTTTTTTTAGTTTCTTTCACCTTTTCCATGTCGCTGTTACTCTTAAGCGGAATAAGGTTTGAAAGAAGCAATTTAGGCGCTTCCCCTTCTTCTTCGGAAATATTTCCCTCAATGTATACTGCGTTTTCTTCAAAAATCTCGTCTGCGAATCGAGCATATTGCTTTGCGAAAACAACGACCTCGATTTCGGCGAATTTATCTTCAAGGCTTATAAATCCCATAGTATCGCCGTTTTTAAGAATTTTAGTTTTTTTCGCAGTTATTATTCCCGCGCACGCAACCTTATCCTTATCTTTATAAGCTGACGGCGCTCCGATATTCTCCTCGCTGAAGTCTTCAAGTATATCGGAAATTTTATCGGTTTTAAGGCTTGCTATATGCGACGTGTAGCTGTCTATCATATGGCCTGAAAAATACATTCCCGATGCTTCCTTCTCGAAAAGAAGAAGCTCCTTCAAAGAAAACTCCCGAACGTCGGGATATTTAAATCCCTCAATTTTGAGCGACGATTCACCGCCGAATGAGAAAAGGTCAAGCTGACCGCTGACGTTGTTTCTGAGCTTGTCCTGCTCTGCGGAAAGTATAGCCTCGTAAGAAGCTAAAAGCGAGCTTCTCGTTATTCCGAAGCTATCGAAAACACCGCATTTGATTAAAGATTCAAGAGTTCTTTTATTTATATCCGACGAGGCAAGTCTTTTTACGAAATCCTCAAAAGAATTATATTTTCCCCCTCTTTCCCTCTCTATAACAACGTTTTTCGCAAAATTTCTTCCCACGTTTTTGATTGCGAGAAGCCCGTAGCGTATATTTCCGCCAGAAACCGAGAAGTCGCTCTTACTGCTGTTAATATCCGGCGGCAAAACGCTTACTCCGTGCCTTGCGGCGTCGGCAATATACTCCCTGAGCTTTTGAGCTGAATCAAGGACGCTTGTTAAAAGAGCAGAAAAATATTCTGCGGGATAATGAGCCTTAAGATATGCGGTTATATACGAAATTATTCCGTATGCCGTTGCGTGACTCTTATTGAACGCATACTTGGCAAAACCGACCATTTCTTCAAAAATTTCTTCGGCATTTTCACGGCTTACGCCATTTGCAAGGCATCCTTTAATGAAGCCTTCCGCCTCCGCAAGCATAACCGACGAATTCTTTTTCGACATTGCGCGCCTCAAAATATCCGCTTTTGCGAATGAATATCCGGCAAGCGCGCGTGAAATCTGCATTACCTGCTCCTGATAAACGATACAGCCGTAAGTTACGTCAAGAATATCCTTTAATACGGGGATTTTGTATTCAACGGTTTCCTTTCCGTGCTTACGCGCTATAAAGCTGTCAATCGAGTCCATCGGGCCCGGTCTGTAAAGAGCTATGCAACCGATTATATCCTCAAGATTTGACGGCGACAGCTTTGACAAAACTTGCTTCATTCCGCCGGATTCAAGCTGAAAAACACCGTCGGTTTTTGCTTCGCAAAGAAGCTCAAACGTTTTTTTATCGTCGAAGCTCACGGAAGATATGGAAAATTCGGGATTTTTTTCTTTTATCGCGCGCTCGGCATCGTCAATTACGGTAAGATAACGAAGTCCCAAGAAGTCAAACTTTACAAGTCCGAGCTTTGCGTCGGTATTCATATCAAATTGCGTTACGACACCCGTGCCGCTATATGAGAGCGGAACGTATTCCCACGTGGGTTTTTCCGTCATAACCACGCCTGCGGCATGAGTTGAAGCGTGTCTTGGCATACCCTCAAGCCTCTTTGAAACGTCAAGAAGTCTTCTCACTTCATTGTCTGAATCGTATATAGCTTTCAGCTCTTTCACCTTTAAAGCGCTTTCGATAGTTACGTTCATTTCGCGCGGTATGAGCTTCGCTATTGTGTCAACACGGCTATACGGCATTCCGAGAGCTCGCCCGACGTCACGAACGACGGCTCTTGCCGCAAGAGTTCCAAAGGTAACTATCTGCGCAACCTTATCGTCGCCGTACTTGCGTTTTACGTATTCGATAACTTCTTCACGTCTATTATAACAGAAGTCTATGTCGAAATCGGGCATAGAAACACGCTCGGGGTTCAAAAATCTTTCAAAGAGCAAATCAAACGCAATAGGATCAACGTCCGTTATACCGACGCAAAAGGCGACCAAGCTACCTGCGCCGGAGCCTCTTCCGGGGCCGACGGGAATACCGTTTCTTTTTGCGTATGAAACGAAATCCGCAACGATAAGATAATAAGCGTTGAATCCCATTTTATCTATAACGGAAAGTTCGTATTCCATTCTTTCACGGTAAACTTGCAACGAATTGCGTGAAAAATCAAATTTGCCGTTTTCCGCCCTAAATTCAAAGCCAAGATATGCGTCCTTACGAAGCTTATCTCTATGACTTAAGCCGTCCTCGGGCGTAAACGTTGGCAAATGAAGCTTATCAAACTCAAAATCAAAATTGCATTTTTCCGCTATTTTAACGCTGTTTTCCACAGCTCCCTTAAACGGTGCGAAAAGAGCCTCCATTTCGGAAGTCGATTTAAAGTAAAACTCATCGGTTTCAAAGCCGAAAGGCTTTCCGTCGGTTATTACGTTATTCGTCTGGATACACATAAGAATTGCCTGTGTATCAGCGTCCTTTTTATCAATATAGTGAACGTCATTCGTCGCCACCATCGGTATATTGCATTTTTCGCTTATAAGCTTGATTCCGTAGGCAACCTTGCGCTCCTCTTCAAGCCCGTGATTTTGCACCTCGAGATAGAAATCGTCACCGAAAATGCCTTTCATTTCAAGCGCATATTTTTCAGCTTCGGACATGCTTCCCGCAAGTATAAGCTGAGGAATTTTTCCCGCAACGCAAGCGGAAAGCGCTATCAATCCCTCGTGGTTTGAGCGAAGAAGCTCCATATCTATTCTCGGCCTTGTATAAAAGCCGTTAATAAAGCTTTCCGATACCATATAACAAAGATTTCTGTAACCCTCGGCATTTTTGCAAAGCAAAACAAGATGGTTACCCGACGAATGTTGTTTTCCGTCTTTTATAAATCTTGACTCCGGCGCTACGTATACTTCACAACCGATAATCGGCTTTATTCCCTTTGCCTTAAGAGAATTATAAAATTCCACAGCGCCGTACATTGCCCCGTGGTCGGTTATGGCAACTGCCGTTTGGTGCTCTTTAATAGCCTTGTCTGCTATTTCGCTGATTTTTGCAGCGCCGTCAAGCAAACTGTATTCCGTGTGAAGATGAAGATGAACGAAATCGCTCATAGCAGACCTCCTTTGTTTATAAACTTATTTTTTCAAAAGCGCATGGCTTAATTCCATGATTTTATTAAGTCTGTGCGAAAGTCCCGATTTTGAGATTGGAGGGACGGATATTTTTGCTAAAGCGGAAAGAGATAATCCCTCGTGCTGAAGCCTTAAATTTGCGGTTTTTTCAAGCTCTTCGGGAAGTGACGAGAGCAAGCCTCGCTCAGCGAGCTTTTTAATCGCAACGATATGAGCGTGCGAGGCTGTGACCGCCTTATCTATATTGTTGGTTTCGCAATTTGCTACTCTGTTTACGTTATTTCTTATTTCATTTTCGATTTTCGCATTTATGATGTGAAACGCCGTACCGTTCATTCCTGCCAGGGCGAAAAAATCTTCAAGAAGCGAGCTTTTTTTAATATATAAAACGTTCTCTTTTCCTCGCTCCGCATATTTAAAATCAATACCGAGCCCGTTGAAAAAGTTTAGAAAATACTCGTAGTTGTTTAAAGAAAACTCAAGCAAATACTGCTTCGTGGGGTCGGAAACTCTGCCTGCCGCCAAAAAAACGCCCTTTAGATAATAGCTTTTGCAAAATTTGCATTTTTCAACGAAAGGCAATTTCTGATTCTTGAAATTTTCTACGTATCTTACGGCAGACGGCGAGCGAAACGAAAGGATTTTAGCTCTTCCGCCAACCTTTAAACGTGATATTTCGGTTTCTTTTCCGTAAATATCCATAATAAGCTTTGCTATAAAGCTCACGGATTCGTCGGAATACGCGCTTATTTTAACGTTTTCTCCGTCAAGGCTTGCTTTTGATGACAAAATTCCCGAAAGAAGAGCCATCTTACAGCATGCGCTTTTTATCGGCTGCTTTATTATTTCATTTTTTTCGTCCAATGAAAACGACACGCTTACTCCTATCCGAGAAATTCTATTTCCTCTTTCGGTTCAAAACCGTATTTTTTTAATATTTCTTTTTTGATTGTTTCGATGAGCTGCAAAACTTCAAGCGCCGTAGCTTTTCCTCGGTTTATTATAAAACCAGCGTGTTTTTTTGAAACTTCGGCATCGCCTATCCGATAGCCTTTTAGCCCCGCCTCGTCAATAAGGCGAGATACGGCTACTCCGTTTTCCCTTTTGAATATGCTTCCGAGACTCGGGATTGCGATTGGCTGTGATTTTCTGCGCCCGTCAACGCTCTTTCTTATTCCGTTTATTACGTCTTCGTAGCTTTTCGGCACGAAAGCGATAGCCAACGACAGCGCTATATAATCCTTGCTTCCGAGAATACTTTCTCTATACCCAAGCTTCAAATCGTATTTATCGAGCACCAGCACTTTTTTTAACGAGGGCGAATAGACTCTTGCGTAAAGAAGCGCCATCGATAAGTCAAAATTCCCCGCTCCGCCGTTATTGTGCAAAAGCCCGCCGAGGCTTCCCGGTATTCCGAACAAATCTTCAAGGCCGCCGAGGCCCAGCTTTGCGGCAGAAAAAAGCAATGAATTTAAAAGAGCCCCCGATTCTACGTAAGAAATCACACCGCAAAACTCAATTTTCGATAAAAGCTTCGTTGAAACCAGCGCCCCTCGAAATCCGTCGTCACTCGCTAATACGTTAGTCATTTTTCCGATAATTTTATACGGCACGGAATTGGATTTAAAGAAATCAACGCTTGCTATCAGCTCCGCTTCGCTTTTAGGATATACGATATAGTCGGCGCAACCGCCGATTTTTATTGATGATATATCTGATATTTTGAAATTCCTTTCGTAATTAACGTCGTGTTTCTTCAAAAAATCGGATACACGGTACAAAATATCAATAATTCTCTCTTTCTTCAAGCATATCTATAGCGGCTCTTCTCTGGGATTCAGTAACGTCGATACCGCCGAGAATTCTCGAAAGCTCGGAAACTCTGCCCGTGTAATCGAGAAGGGCGACGCCCGTTGCCGTTTCACCGTTAAAGTCGCTTTTTGATATAAGATAATGTCCGTTAGCAAGCGAGGCAATCTGCGCGCTGTGCGTAACGGCAAATATTTGAGAAGATTTTGAAAGCTCCAGCATTTTAATGCCGATTTTTCTTGCGGTTTTACCTGAAACGCCCGAGTCAATTTCGTCGAAAATTAAGGTTGAAATGCTGTCTTTATCCGCAATAACGCTCTTAAGAGCGAGCATAACTCTCGCAAGCTCTCCTCCAGACGCTATCTTCGCAAGCGATTTTGCATCAGCGCCTCTGTTGGGGCTTATGAAAAATTCAACCTCGTCGCATCCGTTTTTATAGAGAATCTTTTCGCCATTCTTAAAGTTTTCTTTAATCGACGTAAAGAATACGACTTTGGGCATATCGAGAAACTCAAGAGTTTCTTTAACCTTTTCTTCGATAGTTTTCGATGCCGCAGCACGTCTTTCGTGAAGCTTTTCCGCAAGCGAAAGGGCTTCTTTATAAAGCTCCCT
>JAZRGJ010000175.1:0-6801 GCA_045644125.1 Eubacteriales bacterium
GACTTATTTTTTTGTTGTCAGTTGCTGTCGAACTCTCACCCAAGGGTTCTCCGACGGCTCGCAAGCATAGTCGTTGCGCGTCGCCTTTCACTCCTTCAACTCCTTGTTTTGCTCGGGCGCTTCACGAAAAACACTTCTTAAGTGTTTTTCCCTCGCTTACCTTCCGCCCCTGCCAAAGAAAGAGGAATGATATGCTTGTCGTATCGTTCCTTTTTCTTTTTGCGTGAAGGACTCGAAGTAGGCGTTGTTGTGAAGATGCTTTTAATCAGCTATTCTTCGGCGCGTTCCGATTTATGCTCTTCGGATGCTTCGTTTTGCTTTTTGTTTTTTTCTATAAAATCACGAAAGTTTTCAACAATACTCCGTTCAAGCTTTGAGATAAGAAAAGTGCCGTGGTTCTTTTCTTTGCGCCTGTGACTGTTTCTTTGCCTTATCTCGCAAAGTCTTGCAAATCTGAGTTTTGCCGCGGTGAAGCTTATCTCACAGAATTCCGATATTTCTTTTATTGAGTTCAAATTAAGAAATTGAAGAACGCAAAGAGGCGCTAAAATGCGTGATGCGAAAATGTTGGCTTCCGTTTCAATTGGATTATCGCAAGGACTCGGCTCTCTGTTGTAAACGGTGGCTTTGCCCCCCCTTTCGGAATGTAACAATATATGGCCGAGCTCGTGGGCTATAGAAAAGCGCTGTCTTTCACGAGGCTTCGTGTCGTCGTAAAATATCATACTGTTTAAGCTGAACGCATCGTTATCTTTCGCATTATCCTCTAAACCAAGCGATTTTATAAAATTCATGCTTTGACTATAAGTGAAAAGGTTTATCCTTTCCCTCTTACATATCGAAACAACGTCAACAGGTAAAGCTCTTATATCGTTGTTTATTAGTATTTTCCAAGCTAAATCCCTAGCCTTTTTGTAGTCCATAGATAAACCTCTAAAGATAAAACAATCCTTAGTATTTTATCATGAAAAGGCAAATTTTGTCAAGGAAAAACTAAAAAACTACGCTAATGCGTCTTCTACCGCATCAAGAAAATGAAAAGGCGAAAGCTTTAGACGTGTAAATTTTTTTGCTAAAGATTTTACGAAAGATTTATCGCAAGAAACGTCGGAAATTTTAGAAACCACGGCGCAGCTTTCACGCTCAACGCAGATAATTCCGTAAGACTTGTAAGGGCCTATGTCTTCATGAAAAAGCTTTTCTTTAACTATCAGATATTTATACATTTTTGCTCCCTTTTCGATGTTTTCACTCATAAAGTTTAGTTTTTCTAAACTTATTATAACATCTGCGTTTAGTTTTGTCAACTGTTTTTTTGAGTAAACTAAACTTTTTCTTTTAATTACTTGAAAAAAGGGCTAAATTAGATTATAATTCAGTAAAAGGAGTTTAGAAATATGAACATTTTCAGCGACAGATTGCGTTTAGCAATGGAAACCAAAAAAATGAAACAGTCCCAGCTCGCTTTATATACGGGAATCGACAAAAGCGTTATTTCCTCTTATTTATCGGGAAGATACGAGCCAAAGCAAGAAAATTTATTTTCGCTTGCAAAAATTCTCGCCGTTTCACCCGCATGGCTCGCAGGGCACGACGTTCCGATGCAGGAAGAACAGAAAGAAAGCAATCCGCTTGAGGGCGAGCTTTCCGAGGAAATCGTTATTTATCACCGTGACGGCAAAAATATAGTGAAGAAATTTTCACCCGAGCAGATAAAGGCGATTCATGCTTTTTTAGAGGCTATGCCCGGCGTCAGCTCCGAGGAATCCGAATAAAACTCGCAAGGAGGGCTCGCGCATTTAAATTCCCCCTGCAAAGCTCCGCTATTATTTATACCGACTTCAGAAAGAACTTAAAATTATGAGAATATTAAATTTTGATGAAATAAAATCCGTAACGCTTGGCGCATCTCGATTCGAAGAAAAAAACGGAGCGCTCTTTTTCATACGTTTTACAGAAGAAGAGAGTGCGCTCTACGAAACGAGCGGCCCAAACAGAGGCGCATCAACCGCCGGAATCAAGCTCTCGTTTACCACCGATTCAAAAAGCATTTCGCTTAAGGTAAATACCGAACAGGTAATTGCAAGAACTTACTTTGCTTTTGATATTTTCTCAAATGACAAGTATTGCGGTTCGCTTAAAAACTTTACTGACGAAGAAGCTGCGGGCGCATATACGAAAATGAACTTCCCTCTCGGCATTTATGAAGCTGATTTTTCACTTGGCGAAGGCACGAAAAAGGTAAACGTGTATTTCCCTCACAGCTTAGAAGCGTCCATCCTTGAAATCAAGCTTGACGATAACGCTTTTATCAAGCCCGAAAAATATGAAAAGCGCATACTTTGCTACGGCGACTCAATAACGCAAGGATACGATGAACTTCACCCTTCAAAAAGGTACACATCAAAACTTGCAGAGGCGCTTTCTGCCGAAGAAATTAACAAAGCTGTCGGCGGCGAGGTTTTCAATCCCCGCCTTGCATCCTGTAAGGTGGATTTCAAGCCGGACCTTATTACAGTAGCGTACGGAACGAATGACTGGACGAATACCGAAAGGGGCGTTTTTTTCGAAAGATGCCGCGCGTTTTACAAAACGGTTTCGGAAAATTATCCCGACAGTCCCATTTATGCCATCTCACCCGTCTGGCGTGATGATTACGAAAAAGAAACTTGCTACGGAAAATTTTCCGACGTTGCCGTAGCGATAAAAGAAGCCGTAAAAGACCTTGATAACGTCAGATTTTTACAGGGATTTGATTTTATACCGCACAGCTGCGAATTGTTTGGCGACGGATTTCTTCATCCAAACTACAAGGGATTTGATTTTTACTTTAAAGCGCTTTTTGACGCTATAAATAAATAATAAATGATACGTTTCAGTAAAAAAGCGAAAGAAACGATAGCCGAATATCTTTCGCTTTGGAAAAGCAATAAGCTTGCGATAGGCGCGATTTTCCCTGACGGCGCACGGGATTTTTACACTTCCGAAATGGCGGAGCTTGATACGCCGTTTGACATCGGCTCGATAAGCAAAACCTTTACGGCGGCTTTGATTTTAAAGCTCGTATCGGACGGAAAAATATCGCTCGACGACAGAGCTGACAAGTACATTGAACTTCCGAGGGGCGTTTATCCTAAAATATCCCAGCTTCTTACTCATACTGCGGGTTACGGACATCTGACACCCCTTGAAGTTACCCTACCGGCGCTTATAAAAAAGCCGTACTCCAAAGCTAACCCTTATAGATTTGCGAATGAAAAGACAGTTATAAAATGCCTTTCAAGGCGGAATAAGTCAAAGGATAATTACAGCTACGGATATTCGGACTTTCCCTACGCAATTCTTGCCGTTATAGCTTCAAGGGCGACGGGCAAGCCGTTTTCGGAGCTTTTGGAGGACTTAATAAAGAACGATTTTGAGCTTCAAAATACGCATATTGCAAGGCGTGAAAACCGTGAAATGTCGTATTTCAAGGGGAAAGCTATTCCCTCTTGGGACTGGGAGCTTTCCAATCCTTATATTTCCGGCGGCGGTATCGTTTCAAATATCGTTGATATGACGGAATACGCCGCGCTTCAGCTCAAAGAGGAGCTTACTTATCTTAATTTATCGCATAAGCTTTGGGAAAATTCATTTGAAAAGCGAGGAAATATCGGAAGCTGCCTTGGCTGGCACACCTACAAAAAATCAAATCAGCTCTGGCACGTAGGCGGTGTTGGCGCTTACCGCTCTTCTATGATTTTCAACGTTAAAAAAGGAATTGCCGTTATCGTTCTTGGAAATTCCAAGGGCAAGCGCAGCGCAAACGTCCACTACCTTGCGAAGCTTTTATACAGTGATATAAGGAGAAAGAAACTCTTTTCAAAAACTTAGTTTTCTCTTTCTTTGCAACACCTCATCCACCACAAGTGGTCCCCCTTCCCCCGCTGGGGAAGGCTGGAATTGCCGTTATCGTTCTTGGAAATTCCAAGGGCAAGCGCAGCGCAAACGTCCACTATCTTGCGAAGCTTTTATACAGTGATATAAGACGAAACAAATTGCATACAAACAAAAAAGTAGAGGCGTAAACCTCTACTTTTTCTTATTTTATTTAAATACGAACGTGCAAGTCAGTTCTTTTTCAAGCTTTTTCGGCTTGAAGTCGAATACGTAGAGCGTTTGCTTTACGCCGCCCGCTCTGTTGCAGGTTTCGGTTGAGGGCTCAAGCTCAAGCTTGGATTCGTCGTATTCGAGCGCGCTTGCGCCGATTGTGATTTTTCCGTTTTCGATAGTCGGCTCAACGAGGGAAACGAAGCGCTCGACAACGCTTTCGGGAGTTTCCGAAAACTCGTAGCTGTCTGTGAGAGTTACGGAGTCTGCGTTACATACAAAGTGGCGCTTTAATGATTTAAGGCTTTCGTCGTCATAAACCTTTTCCATTGAAAAGGCGTATTCGTTTTCCTTTTCAACAAATATATCAGCCTTTTCTTTTACTCCAAACAGCTGATATTTACCGTTTATAATCGGAACGCTGTGAGAGCGAGAGGAGGGCTCGAGGACGGTGTATCTTTCGGAGCTGAAATACTGTCTTGTATATTCGCCGGTGCCGGGGTCGGTAAACGTTACCGCGCCGCCTTTTGAAAGCATAAACGAGCCGACGTCGTTATGGTTATGGGGTTCGTTATTATGGCCTGCTTTGCAAACGAAGTTATAAGCTTCGCTTCTGTAGATAAACCACTGAGCATCACGGAAGATTTTGTTTTTGGGCTTCATTTTTTCATTTTGAAGATTAGGATCTGCCCAAATATAAGCGCGAATATCCGAAGCGCCGTAGCTTGACGGAGGAATCGGAGGAATTTCTATATCGGGGTACTCATTTTTAATAAAGTGCGCAATAGGCGCTGAGGGACGGAAAAACTCGGAGCAATCGGAGAAGCGCACGCACTGATTATCGTTTATCGAGCAATTTTCGATAAAGCTTGCGACGGTTTTTACTCTTTCGCTTTTAAACATATCTATCTTGCCGCCCGTGTAATTGCGAAGAAGGTCGGCAAATTCAAGGAAATACGAAAATCCGTACGACCAATAGCCGTAGCCCTCAAGGCAGCAACCGTCGGCATCGAAGCCACGGAGATAGCCCTCGGCTGTTCCGACCATAGAGGGAATAAGCTCTTCAAGCTCTTCTTCCGTTCCGAAATAAATGTAAGAGCCGAGAATACCGCAAATACATACCGCAGCCCAGTTGCTCGTTGCAACGCTCCACCAGCCGTTTCTTCTCTTATAGCTTTCAAGAATTCTTTCTCTTACCTGCTCTTTCATTCTGCGCACTACGAGCTCGGGAAGATTTTCTTCTCCGACGAGGACGAGAATTTCACCGAAAACCTTACCGGTATTGGTTGAAACGAGGTCAAGAGCGCATCTGCGGTCCTGTATTGACTGATCCTCTTTCAAGTGCGCGGGGAGTGCCCAGGTTTCAAGGTCGCAAAGATTCCAAATCGCATCGGCAAGCGGCTCGAGGTATCTTTCATCCTCTTCAATCGCATACAAGATTGAAAAAACACTTGCTCTTCCGCCGTAATCCCCTCTTGCGCCCTCGTATTGCGAGCGGTTGCCCGTCGTTGTAAAAAGGTGCATATCGCTGAATTTTATGCGGCGAGGCTCGGATGCGAGATAATTTTCCGCTCTTTCTTTAAGAGCTTTAATTTGGTTCGCAAAATAAGGATCTTTTGCGCGTTTTCTAAGGTTTTCACGGGAAAAACCGGTGATATAGCTTTCCATAATAAATCTCCTTAAATCGTTTTGAGAAGCTCGACGAAATCTCGCTCCGCTTCTTCAAGAATTTTATCGTTTACGAAATAATAATCATAGTTATATTCTTCAACGCTGTCGTCGGAGGCATTGCCGTAGGCGGTTTTCGTCATTCTTTCGCCGCCTCGGATAAGAAGAGTTTTAACCCCACCGCCGCTTGCTTTAACGAATTTTTGAATTTCCTCGGGCTCTCTTACGTGAAGAAACATAAATTCTTCGTCGCCCTCGAGAAACGCCTCGTATTCTTTTATCGCCCAGGCGGTCGGGAAATCGTTATAATCTATCGTGAGGCGCTTAAGGTCGGATAAGAATTTTCTCGCCTTATCGCTTTTTTCGCCACCCCAACCGCAGAGTGCGGCTATCTCTTTTATGGGAGTGATAGAGGAAACGTTTTTAATTTTGAAATGCTTTGCGGCAAGCTCACAAAGAGTATCCTTGCCAACTCCGCCCTTGCCGTTTATTACGATTGCAGTTTTTTTCATATTACCCTCTCGGCTTTAAGTTAATTTTATAGTATCACAAGACGGAATAAAAGTCAACAAATTAAGCGTTTTTTCTATTTACTTTTTTAAAAAAATGTGATAAAATATTTACAAAACGCAAAGGGAGCTTCACAGAATGAAAATTGAGTTGTTCGGCACGCTGTATAGCGGTGAAATGGTAGATATATACACTTTAAAAAACGAGGCGCTCGAGCTGCGCGTTATGGACAGAGGCGCAACTATAGTTTCGCTTCTCGTCAACGGACGTGACGTCGTGGGCGGCTTTGATTCGCTCGTGGCTTATGAAAGCGACGACTCGCACCAGGGAGCCGTTATCGGAAGAGTTGCAAACAGAATTGAAAACGGTGTTTTCGTAATGGACGGAAAAAAATATCAGCTTCCCATTAACAACGGAAAGAACTGTCTTCACGGCGGCGTCGGATTCGACTATAAAGTATGGAAAGTTCTTGAATGTTCCGATGAAAAAATCACCTTTGAATACACCTCCCCCGACGGAGAAGAAGGCTTCCCC
>JAZRGJ010000176.1:0-4181 GCA_045644125.1 Eubacteriales bacterium
GCTTATACTTGAAAAATTACACGGCGGCGGTCACTTTGACGTAGCCGGAGCACAGGTTGTTAACGAATCTGTTATGAACGTGCTCGAAACTTTGAAATTAAGCATAGACGAGTACTTCGCTTCAGAAGTCAAATAAGGAGAAACAATGAAAGTTATTTTACTTTGTGACGTAAAGGGTCAGGGAAAAAAGGACCAGATTATAAACGTATCCGACGGATACGCGCGCAATTTCCTTTTCCCGCAGAAAAAAGCGATCCCCGCCGATGCAAAGGCAACGAGCGAGCTTAAGAGCAAAGAGGACGCAAAACAGTACAAAATCAACGAAGAGCGCAAGGCAGCCGTAGCGCTTGCCGAAAAAATCAAGGAAATCACGCTTGAATTTAAAATGGGACACGGACAGGACGGCCATCTTTACGGCTCCGTAACCTCAAAAGATATTGCGGAAGCTCTTAAAAAAGTGATTTCGGCTGACGTTGATAAGAGAAAAATCAATCTTAAAGAATCTATCAGAGCATACGGCTCGTATTCCGTTGAAATAAAGCTTTTCCAGGACGTAGTCGCAAAATTTACAGTTAACGTTCACGAATAATAACGAAACCAGGATGTAAAAAATGGATAGAGGCAGTTTAATAAGACAAATGCCTGTAAGCATCGAAGCTGAAAGAGCGCTGCTCGGTTCGATAATTACCGATCCCGAGTGCTTCGACCGCGTTGCAGGAATTATCACCAGCGACGATTTTTATCTTGAGGATCATAAATACATTTACGAATCTCTCGTTAAAATGTATATGCAAAGCAAAACGATTGACACCGTAACTCTTCTTAACGCTCTCACGGAGAATGGAAGAAGAACCGAAGCGGAGGGAATTAAATACATCTCGCTTATTGCAAGCTCCGTCCCCGCAGTTTCAAACGTCAAGGATTATGCGGCAATCGTTAAAGACAAGTCCAAGCTACGCAAGCTTATCGGCATATGCGAAGAAATCACAGACGTGTCTTACGAGGAAACGTCTCCCGTTCGCACGATAATCGATAGCGCAGAGCAGAAGATATTCGATCTTTCTCATAACAACGAGTCAAAGGATTTCCGACATATACGCGATATTCTTCAAAACGTTTATCAGGAAATCGAAACCACCTCGGAAAACGGCGGCGCTATCACGGGAAGCAAAACGGGATTCTCCGACCTTGACAGTATGCTTATTCAGCTCGGTAAGGGCGACCTTGTAATTCTCGGCGCTCGTCCCGGTATGGGTAAAACCTCATTCGCTATGAATATCGCAACCAACGTTGCGAAAACCGGAAAAGCCGTCGCTATTTTCTCACTTGAAATGTCCGGAGAGCAGCTTGTTACGAGAATTCTTTCAAGTGAAGCTATGGTTGACTCAAAGAAAATAAGAACGGGCCAATTAAAGCCTGAGGACTGGGACAATATAGCAGGCGTAATTTCCAATCTTTCGGGATGCGATATCTATATTGACGATACCTCCGATATTTCTGCGGCTGATATGAAATCAAAGCTCAGAAGAATTTCAAACCTCGGCCTTGTCGTTATAGACTATATCGGTCTTATGAAGAGCACGATCAGCACCGATAACAGAGCGCAGCAGGTCGGTGAAATTTCAAGAAACCTTAAAATAATGGCAAAAGATTTCGGCATACCGATCGTATGCTGCGCTCAGCTTAACCGTGGAACAGAAGCCCGTACGGGCGAGAATAAAAAGCCCACTCTTGCCGATCTTCGTGACTCGGGTTCAATCGAGCAGGACGCAGATATTGTTCTTTTCCTCTACAGAGATGAATATTACAATGATATTAAAGGCGCAAGCCAAGCCGATAACGCTGACTCTTCTTCCGCAAACACCGCTGAGGTCATCGTTGCTAAAAACAGACACGGCTCCGTTGGAAACGTCAAAATGGGCTGGATAGGTCAGTTCACTAAATTCAGATGTTTAAAGGATGAAAACAGGCCTTGATTACTTTTGACAAATCTCCTATCTTCAAAGGAGAACTTGGCGAGAGACTTTACAAAAAGGTGTGCGAATTTATTGACAAACTTTCTATGAAAGAGTCAATAATGAAAGGTGTGCTCGTTGGTTTTTCGGGCGGTCCCGATTCGGTATTTTTGCTCGAATTTTTAAACGAATACCGAAAAATCCAAAACTCCGACTTCAAAATACTTGCCGTGCACGTCAATCATTCGATAAGAGGCGCCGAAGCGGATTTCGACGAGGAGTTTTCACGCAAGTATGCCTTGGGGCTCGGCATTGAATTTATTTCTCGGAAAATAGACGTTCCGTGTATTGCCGCCGAGCGTCACGAAAGTCTTGAAGAGGCTGCGAGAAACGTACGCTATTCTGTTTTTTCGGAAATAATTCAAGGCAGAAACGACGTTTCTACGATTGCCGTTGCGCACAACGCTAATGATAATTTTGAAACGGTACTATTTAATATGATGCGCGGCGCCGGTCTGCGCGGCATTTCCGGCATAGCGCCTGTAAGAGAAAATATAATTCGTCCGATTCTTCCGATAACGAAATCCGAAATCCTTCTTTTGCTTTCCGAAAAGGAAATCAGCTTTGCAAGCGATTCTACGAATATTTCGACGGAATATACCAGAAATTATATAAGGCACGAGCTTATACCTCATTTTTCAAGACTCTCAAACGATCCCGAAAAAATGATCACGAAGCTTTCAGAAAGCTTAAGACAAGACAATGATTTTATCGAAAGCGAAGCCCGGAAGTTTTATATTGAAAATTCACATTCGGGTAAGATTTCTCTTGAAAAGCTCTTGCCGCTTCACGATGCAAAAAAGGCGCGTGTCATTTCATATCTTGCCGAGCAACACGGAATTTCTCTTGAGAGTGTTCATATATCTAAAATTATAGAGCTTCTTCCGGGAGGCAATTTTAAAATCTCGCTTCCTCTCGGATTTGAATTCGTTTCTGAGAGCCACGAGTGTTATATTGCGCTCCCATCAGAAAACGAAGATTTTTCATTCAAGCTTAAGATGGGTGAAAACCGTTTTGAAAATTTTGATGACATTATAGTTGTTTCGGACAGTAAACTCGGAAATTCTTATTCAAATGTTTACAAAATTGCAATACAAGCTTCTTTTAATTTTGATATAATAGATACCGAGCTTTGCGTTCGCAGCAAAAGCGACGGCGATTCATACCGATTCGGCGGAATTACTCGCAAGCTCAAAAAGCTTTTTAACGACAAATCAATACCGCCATCACGCAGAAAAGACGTTCCGGTTTTATGTGACGGAGAGGGAATTGTTTGGATTCCCGGCTTTGACGTGCGCGACGGTAGCGGCGGAAATAAAATTTACGTTGCAATTTATTCTAAAGACGAAAAAACTTCTTCGCAAAAACGCAAGTTTTACGTCGTTAAATAACATATTTCGGGCTCAACGCCCAAAAATAACAGTACTCATATACAGAAAGGCTGAATTTCTTAATGAAGGCAAATTTTAAGAACATACTAATACTCATACTTCTTATCGTAGCCGTTCTTCTCGCTGTTTCTTTCATTTCGAAAGCTCTTAATAAAGAAGAGGCATTATCCTACAGTGAAATAATCGAGATGTTTGAGGACGATATAGTAGTTTCCTTTGAAGTTGACGATGCGCTGAATCTCTCGCTCGTTACCCTCACACCTAAGTTAGACGCTAACGGCAATTATCTTATGGATGAAAACGGAATCGTTTTTGAGACAAAAAATAACGAGCCCGTATACAGAACCTTTGAATTTACCCTTAGCCACACTTTGCAGCTCAACGAAATAAACGAATTGGCAAGAGAAAAAATGGCTGCTAAGGATCAGGGTGTATTCACTAATTTTGAAAGCTATAACTACACCGAGCCGACACCTACTCCTTGGTATCAGGCTTATCTCCCTTATATCATTGTTTTGGCGGTATTCGTAGTTCTTTGGATATTTGTGATGCGTCAAGCTCCCGGCGGCGCCGGCAAAATGAATTCTTTTGCAAAATCCAAAGCTAAAGTTCACCTCGGTGACAAGGATGCGGTTAAATTTGCAGACGTTGCAGGCGCTGACGAAGAAAAGGCGGAGCTTGAAGAGGTTGTTGAATTCTTAAAAGACCCCGAAAAATTCGTTAAGCTCGGCGCAAGAATCCCGAGAGGCGTTCTTCTCGTAGGCCCTCCCGGTAC
>JAZRGJ010000177.1:0-1714 GCA_045644125.1 Eubacteriales bacterium
GTCGCAGATGTAAGTGCAGTAATGTATTCAGTTGAGCGATACTAATTGACCGAGGGCTTGAACTGCTTTTAATTCAGTTCAAATTTGATTTGAGCTTCGTTTCCTAAGATTTATTCGGTTTTTAATGAATATTTGCAAATAAGGCAAATGCCTTTCTATATATGAGAGCTCCTACGAAAGTAGGGCTTTTTTGTTTTTTCAGTCCATTCGTGTGTCGTCGGCTATCGCCTGCGTAAACTCGTCTCTGCCGCCTCGCACTCGGTGGACTTCGCGTTGAAGAAACGCTTATTAACCGTTTCTTCTTAGCTCACAGTTTTTAATAAACATTTGCAAACAAGGCAAATGCCTTTCTATATATGAGATCTCCTACGAAAGTAGGGCTTTTTTTATGCCCAAAGGGCATTTTAAGACGGCTTGCCGTCATTTCAATAGATTAGTATGGCTATATAAAAAGCCGTTGTTTTACCAACGGCTTTTATCTTTATTTCAGGAAAATTTCAATAACGGGTACGATTTTCTGAGGACTTATTATTGGAAGATTAAAGGTAACGGAATTATCTTCATTTAAGGTGTATAGAATTTCGCTTCCGTCATTAAGTATTTGCGCGTATTCAATCTTATCGGCTATGTTTTTCATAGTAATGACTTTGAATGGATAGGCAAGCAGGTGAACGTAGAGCTTGCTTCCGTCTGTTTTTTGAGTTAAAACGGTGAAATCCGGCGCGGTAAACTCAGGCTCTGCCATCGTGCAATCGTAAATTGCGCGGGAGTTGTACTTCATCCAATCTCTGTAAACCTCAAGCGCCTTATTTGCTCTTTCGTCAAAACAACCGCGCGAGGTCGGCCCTACGTTCATTATAAGATTTCCGCCGTATGCAACGGTTTTAACGAGGCTTTCTATGAGCATTTCGGGTGATTTCCAGGTCATTTCATCTCGGTTGTAGCCCCAAGAGCCCGAAAAAGTGTGACATACTTCCCAAGTCAGATATTCTCCCGTTTCTTCGTCACGGCGCCAATAGGATGGCTGAGATTGCTCGGGAGTAACGGTATCCTGAGGGATGCCCAATCTGTTATTTATGATTATATTGGGGTTGATTTCTCTTATAAGTTTTATTAGCTTTTCCGATTCCCATTCGTCCTTGCCTTTCCAGCCGTTATGTTGCATCCAGGCTTTTGCGGGCTTAGCGCCGGGAAGAACGTTGGCGGGCTCTTTGTTTGCATAAGAAAAATCAAACCATAAAATATCAATTTCACCGTAGTTGGTGAGTAATTCTCTTACTTGATTACGCATATATTCCGCGTATTTTCTGACGTCCCTGCCTTTATCCAAAGCTTCCGCATAATCTTTGTTTCTAAAAGGGTGTATTGCATCAATTGGAAATTCGGGGTGATGCCAGTCCAAGAGCGAATAGTAAAATCCTATTTTTATTCCTTCCGCACGGAAGGCATCTACGTATTCCTTGACTAAATCGCGCCCAAACGGCGTGTTGGTTATCTTGTAGTCGGTGTATTCCGAATCGAAAAGACAAAAACCCTCGTGGTGCTTGGTTGTGAGAACTGCGTATTTCATTCCCGCATCTTTAGCTTTTTTTGCCCATTCCTTCGCATCAAATAAATCCGGGTTGAAGCATTTAAAGTATTTGTCGTACTTGTCTTCGTCTATTTCTTCAAATGTTTTAATCCATTCGTGCCTTGCGGGCATAGCGTAAAGACC
>JAZRGJ010000178.1:0-5832 GCA_045644125.1 Eubacteriales bacterium
GGGCCAGTCCCTCCGCCACTCTTGATAAGCATTATTTAATTTACATACTTAGTATAACACACTCTTTTTTAAATTACAATACTTTTTTTAGATTTTTCTGTATTTTATCGTCAAAATATGAAAATAGAGAAAAACGTATTATTTTATACTAAATACGTGAGCTTTCTATTGCTTTTTACATCAGCCTATGGTATAATTTTATTGAATTATTTCTCTTTGCTTTTCACTTTTAAATCTCAGCTTTCACTTTAGTTAATTTTCTTATACGTAAAGGGCAAGATTATGGCAAGAAACATTGATAGTATTATTAAAAAAGCTCACGCAGTAGTAAAATCCCACTACATTGGCAACGGTGCTTACGCGAGATATCTTTGGCAGAACCCCGAAGGAACGCGAAAACTTGGCATCAACGAATACGGCTGTGCCGACGCTATGAATATTCTCTACACCATCAACGCATTTCCCGTTGACAAGGAGCGCAAAGAGGCTCTCGAAGCACTTCAAGGACTTCAGAACCCCGAAACAGGACTCTTTGAGGAAGCAACACATCATTTTTTGCACACTACCGCACACTGTACGGCGGCAATAGAACTCTTTGATGCGCAACCAAAATATCCTCAAAAGGCAACCCTTAAATATTTCACGAAAGAAGGCATTAAAACACTACTCGATTCTCTTCGCTGGCAGGAAGCGCCTTGGAAAGACTCCCACGAGGGAGCGGGTGTATACGTTATAGGCGTTCTCACGAACAACGTAGACATTGAATGGCAAAACTATTATTTTGACATTATTTATAACAACACCGACGAGGTGTACGGTATGTCACGAAAAGGAACGCTATCTACAGGCGAAAATCCTGCCCCACTTTTCCATCACCTTTACGGCTGGTTCCATTATATGTTTAATATGCAGTATGCAAAGAAGCCGCTCAAATATCCCGACAAGCTAGTTGATACCTGCATTATGATGTATAATGACGGTCTTCTAGGCAATGATACGATGGATTACAACTTTGCACACAGCATCGGTTTTGCACAAATTGACTGGGTTTACGCACTCAACCGCGCAACGAGAGAAACTCCCCATCGCTTCTATGAGGCAAAAGAGTTGCTTCGAAAGTTCGCAGACGATTATATCGACTATCTTGAGAGTCTTGATTTCAACACGAATGATAATCTAAACGACCTTCACTGCCTTTTTGCCGTTCTCTGTTGTCTTGCAGAACTTCAATCCGCCCTTCCGGGATACGTAGAAAGTTCAAAACCGCTTCGACTCGTGCTTGACAGAAGACCTTTTATTTAAAAAGTATTATTCCGGCTAATGCAAAAACAAAAAGAGTGGGGCGGATTTATTTCCGCCCCATTTTCATATTAACCGATTTTATCTTATTGAGTTCGAAAATCCGCCGATAAGGCGGATTTTCTTCTATTTATTTTAGAAAAATTATCAAATAATTACGTGTTTCGGCAAGCCGTTTTCATACTTAATCGGAATTTCACCGATAATAAGAGGCTTAAGGTAATTTACACCTGCTTTGGTTATTCCATTTCCCTCATCGTTGATATATTCAAGAGGAACTCGCTTAACTTCGTTCGCGATATTCGCGATATTTTCAGAGCCGATAGTTACGTAATAGTCGTCACCCTCTTGGCGATCGATAGTCATCATAATACCGGTTTTGCCGTCGATTGCAGCAAACACAGCGCCACGTCCGACCATAACGGATTCGTTTATATCAGTTGCCGATGCGATGTGAGATGCGCAACGCTGAGTCAAGCTGAGTTCAATCGATCTTACCTTGCATCCAAGTCTTTCTTTAACGAGAGATTCAAGAACTTTGCCCGCGCCGGAAAGCGCTACGTGACCGAATGCGTCAACCTTTCTTCCGCTCGTGCCCTCGCCTACGTAGCCGCCGTCAGCAAATCTTATGCCCTCGGAAACGGCAACCAAGAGAGCGGGATGATCCTCAAACTTCTTTTCAATATCTGAAATAAAGCTATCAATATCAAATGCTCTTTCGGGAAGATAGATAAGGTCGGGCGCTATGCCGCCGGAAACTTGCGTGAGCGCGGCAGAAGCTGCGAGCCAGCCTGCATCTCTACCCATAATCTCAACGATAGTTACCGCTTTCATAGTGTAAACGGATATATCTCTTTGAATTTCCTTTAAAGTGGTTGCAACGAATTTAGCGGCAGAGCCGAAACCGGGAGTGTGGTCGGTAACGGTAAGGTCGTTATCTATGGTTTTGGGCACGCCAACAACTTTTATATCGTATTCGTGCGAAGCCGCATATTGCGAAAGCTTAAGCACGGTATCCATCGAGTCGTTGCCGCCGATGTAGAAGAAATATCTGATATTATACTTTTTAAATATTTCAATAAGCTTTGCATACGTTTCAGGATCAGCTTCGGGAGATTTCATTTTTTTTCTGCATGAGCCGAGAGCCGCCGCAGGAGTTGCTTCAAGAGTTTCAAGCTCCGATGCGTCGGAAAAGCGCTCGTTAAGATTTACAAGGCGCTCTTCAAGGAGACCTTCAATACCGTTTCTCATACCGTAGATGGTATCAATAATTCCCTTTTCTTTCGCTTTAAATGCTCCTTTGATAACGCCGGAAAGCGTTGCGTTAATTGCCGCGGTAGGTCCGCCTGACTGACCGACAACCGCATTACCGATTAAAACTTCCATTTTTTAAGCCTTTTGGCATCCTTTCATTTCGTACAATTCATTTTAACATATAGCGTGCGCTTTTTCAATATATTTTGCAAAAATCATTTATTTTATCGAAATTCAAATGTGAGAGCGCATTTTTTAAATATCTTTTTCTGTCAAATCCAAAATCGGAGAAATAAGCGTGCTCCCATACGTCTATGGAAAGAAGCGGCGTATATTTCATCAAAACGTCAGTAAGATCAGCTCCAAATCTAAAATTAAGTCTGTTTTTTCCGTCAAAAAACACAACAACGAAGCCACATTCCGCGCTTTTCATAACGCACGTTTCAATCTCATAAAGGAAATTCGCTTCAGAGCCAAATGAATTTCTCGCCGCCTCGCATTTATAAAATTTATCGGAAAACGAATCGAAATAAAGCTCGTGAAGAATTATTTCGCCCTTGAGCCTTTCGGCTTCATTTTTTACTTCACGCAAAATTCTCAAAGATTCAATACCTCGCAAATCAAGTCCTTTTATCAAAGGATAGCTTTTTTCCAGCACCGAAAACCTTAGCTTTGCATCTTTTAAATAATCCTTATGCTTTAGAACGTTTTCTTGAGATAAAAAGTACATAAACCGTAAACTCCACAGAAAAAGGCTTTTTTACACTATATGCAAAAAAGCCTTTAAATATCAAAGCAATTCTTCCTCTGTGAAGGTATATTCGGAATTGCAGAAGCTGCAAACCGCCGTAAGAGAGCGAGCTTTACCCTCGGCTTCTTGCTCCGAGAGCATGGTTTTAATTTCATCGTTGCCAAGAGATTTTATCTTTTTGAACATTCTTTTCCTTGAGCAATCGCATTTATAGGAAACCTCAAGCGAATCAAAAGGGTCAAACGGAATATCTCTCATTGCTATCGCCATAATTTCTTCGTTTGAGAGCCCTTTTTCAAAATAGCGGGAAATGTTTGCCAAGTCTGCCGCATTTCTTTCGATAATGTCTACCGTTGCTTCGTCGGGAAACGGCATAAGCTGAATCAAAACGCCGCCCGCCGCAAGACACGAATAATCTCTGTCTACCAAAACTCCGAGAGAAAGCACGGTGGGAATCTGCTCGCTCGTTGCAAAATAGCTTGCAATATCCTCGGCAATCTCACCGCTTACGATTTCTGACATTCCCGTTTGAGGCTGGTCGTTGCCTACGTCCTTAATAACGGCAAGCGTTCCTCTTCCGACAGCCGCGCCCACGTCAAGCTTTCCGTTAGCTTTTTTCGGGGGATTTACGAGCGGATTCTGGATATATCCTTTAACGTTTCCGAAATAATCGGCAACCGCAATTATTTTGCCCGCTTCACCGTCACCCGAGATGCTTATAGTTACGCTATCCTTTTCTTCGGGAAGCATTGTGCCAATCATTGAAGCCGCAGTAAGCGTTCTTCCCAGCGCCGCAGTAGCGGTCGGCGAGGTTTTATGCGCTTTTATCATATCGTTTACTAACTCTTTAGAGTTAATTACTAAAATTCTTGCAGAGCCGTCACGAGTCATGGCTCTTAAAATCGTTGATTTTCCCATTATGAGACGTTACCTTTCTTGCATCTTGCAACTATATAAATTCTTTCGTCGGAGTCACTTGCCTCGGAGCAGTTAAAATCCGAGTATGCGCCGACAAACTCAAAGCCTTGACTTATAAGCGCTCTTTTCACGTCGCTTAATCTGTAAGATTTCTCAACCTGCTCTTCGTCGTAGCGCTCGTATGCGCCGGAAGGAAGCTCTTTAAAAAGAGTTATATAGAACTTACAGAGTTTGGATTTTTCGTTATAATCGTTTTGCCACACGCAAAAGCTATCCTCGGTTTCCAAAACGTAGCTTTGGTTTCCGTAAATATTTTCAAACTTAAATCTGCCGTTGATGTCAAAAATGAAAATTCCGTCGGGATTTAAGTAGTTATGAACGAGAGCGAAGCATTTTTTTAAATCTTTTTCATTTGTTAAGTGATTTATACTGTCAAGCGTTGAAACGGCGAGATCCACCGTTCCGTAAAGCTCAAATTCCCTCATATCCTGACAGAGCCAAAGTATATTTAAAACGGCGTTTTGCGCCCTTTCCATTGCAACGCCGAGCATTTCGGTTGAATAGTCAACGCCGATCATATCATAGCCGCGCGACGCAAGCTCAATCGTCATGCTTCCCGTACCGCATGCCAGATCAAGAACTAGCTCAGGGCGACGTCCAAGCTTTTCGTTGGCGGTTTTCTCAATAAAATCCGCCCAAGACTTATAATCGAGCTCTTTATTTATTTCATCATAAACAGGAGCTAATAAATCGTAAATCATTTTTTATCCTCAAAACTATGTAATCGAATATGCGTAATGAGCGTTAATTCCTGCCTCGCGAAGCTTCATTTCGGCATTTTTAGCGCTCAGCTCATCTGAAAAAACGCCAAAAACGCTGGGGCCGCTTCCGCTCATAAGGCTTGCTACGGCGCCAAGCTTCAAAAGCTCGGATTTTATTTTTTCGGCATTTACGCAAACCGGAAGCACTGCAGACTCAAAAACGTTAAAAAGCGAAGCTTGCGTTAACGAGCCGTTTTTCATATCGGAAAGCAAGTTGGAATAATGCGTTTCACCGCCGGTTTTAACGCTTCCGTCAAAATTCGAGTAAATTTCGTCAAGGCGCTTATATGCCGCAGGGGTTGAACCGTGCTCGTTTCCAACTGCTATAACGAAGTGCATTTTTAAGCTGTCGGGAAGCTTCGTCATAATTTCACCGCGCCCCTCGCAAAGCGCCGTTTTTCCGTAAAGGCAGAAAGGAATATCGCTGCCAAGCTCCGACGCTATCGCAGAGAGCGCCTTTTCGGAGAACATTTTTCCGAATATTTTGTTTAAAGCTTTAAGAACTGCCGCGGCATCAGCAGAGCCACCCGCAAGCCCTGCGGCTACGGGAATGTTTTTACGCATGGTAATTTCGATGCCGGCTGTCAAAGAGGCTCTTTCCAAGAAAAGAGATGCCGCTCGATAAGCGAGATTTTTACTGTCGGTCGGCAAAAATCTGTTGCCAACGATAAAAAGCTTGATATAAGTGGATTTCGAAGGAACGTATTTTACGGTGATTTCATCAGAGAGCGAAACCGTGTGCATAATGCTTTTTATATCGTGAAATCCGTCTTCTCTTTGCGATACGAC
>JAZRGJ010000179.1:0-7540 GCA_045644125.1 Eubacteriales bacterium
CTTTGCGGAGGCGGATTTGCTTAAGGGAAACGGCGCTTATACCGTTGCCGTCATGGGTGACGGCGCTTTTACGGGAGGCATGGCTCACGAGGCTATAAACAACTGCCGCCCCGAGCTTCCGCTTATCATAATACTCAACGATAACGGAATGTCGATTTCCGTAAACAAGGGTATGTTTGCGGGCTATCTTTCAAAGGTAAGATTTTCTAAGGGTTACAGACGCTGGAAGCGTGGTACGACCTCGGTTCTTCATAAGATTCCCTTGATTGGAAGAGGAATTAAGGGAACTCTTTCGTTCTTTAAAAACAGAATTAAAAATATGTTCTTCTCCCCGAACTATTTCGAGGACTTGGGACTTTATTATATCGGAGCGATTGACGGCAACGATTATAAAAAGGTGGAGTCGGCGCTTCTTGAAGCAAAGGCGCTCGGCAAATGCACGATAATTCATATTAAAACGAAAAAGGGAAAAGGCTACGAGCCGGCAGAAAAAAATCCCGATAATTTTCACAGCATATCAAGCGGCGCTTCGACTGAAAAACCGCATTTTTCCGCCATTTTCTCGGAAAAGCTTTCGGAAATTGCGGAAAATGACGAGAGCGTCGTTGCGATTACAGCCGCAATGGGCATAGGAACAGGGCTTTCGGAGTTTGAAAAGAAATTCCCGACTCGCACGTTTGACGTTGGAATCGCAGAGCAGCACGCACTGACGTTTTCGGCAGGTCTTGCCGCTAACGGAATGAAGCCTTTCGTGGCAATTTATTCAACGTTCTTGCAAAGAGGATACGACAGTATAATTCACGATATAGCTCTTCAGGGCTTGCCCGTTAAAATGATGATAGACAGAGCGTCGCTTGCCGGCGCAGACGGAGCTACGCATCACGGAATATTTGACGTTGCTTTCCTATCTCACGTGCCCGGAGTTGAGCTTTACGCTCCCATAACCCGTGACACGCTGAGGCTCGCAATGGACGAGGCGCTTTCGGCGAGGGCTCCCGTTGCGATAAGATACGCTAACGCCGCAGAGGATGACGGGGCGCTATCCCTCCTTTATCCTAACGGAGCGCCCAAAAAGCTCGGAATTGCCGCAAGCTTTGCCGCAGGTGAATGTAAAAAGATTTTCATAACCTACGGAAACGTAAGTTCAAGAGTCGTAAAGGCTAGGGAAATTTTGCGAGAATCGGGCATTGACGTCGGCGTTATTGCGCTTGAAAAGCTTCGCCCTTACAAAGACACGGCAGAGCTTATTTTACCTTACGTTGAAAACGCCGAAAAAATCGTTTTCGTCGAAGAGGGAATTAAAAACGGAGGCGCGGCGCAGCTTCTTAAAGAAGAGCTTGCATCTCTTTCGAAAAACACTTTAAACTACGAGATAGTTGCGATTGACGACAATTTTGCAATACCCAAAGAGCCATGCGAGCTTTACGATTATCTCGGTATGTCGCCCGAAAAACTTTCGGAGCATTTTACTTAAAATTCGGAGCAAAATATGATTATAGATTTTTCCGACAAGGAAATACAAGAGGCTGTCTGCCAAGTGAGAGCGAGACTTCTTTCACGTGAGCATTTCGCTTACGTTTACACGTTCGGCTGCCAGCAAAATGAGGCTGACAGTGAAAAAATACGTGGAATTTTACGCGCTATGTCTTATACGATAACGGACGCGGCGGAAAAGGCAGACCTCGTTATTTTAAACACTTGCGCCGTGCGTGAGCTTGCGGAGCTTAAGGCTCTTTCAATGGTGGGAAATTTCAAAGAAAGAAAACGCCAAAACCCCGATTTTATAATCGGAATCGCAGGCTGTATGACTGCCGAGGCGCACGTTGTTGAAAAAATTAAAAAATCCTTTTCTTACGTTAGCTTTACCTTGAATCCCGGCATGATACACAAGCTTCCCGAGCTTGTTCTCGGAAGCCTTTCGGGCAAGCCCCGCCGCTTCATACTCGATACCGATAATAAAAACGTTATCGAGGGTGTTGAGCCTATAAGACAGTCCTCGAGCAAGGCGTGGGTTTCGGTAATGCACGGCTGCAATAATTTCTGCTCGTATTGCATCGTGCCGTACGTCAGAGGCAGAGAAAGAAGCCGTGAGAGCAAAGATATAATTGAAGAATGTCGTGAGCTTATAAAGCTTGGGTACAAAGAGATAACGCTGCTTGGGCAAAACGTTAATTCTTATAAAAGCGATATGAATTTTGCGTGCCTTTTGCGTAAGATTTCGGAAATTCCGGGCGACTTTATACTGAGATTTATGACGAGCCACCCGAAAGACGCCTCGGACGAGCTTATTGCGCTTATGGGTGAGTCGGACGGTAAAATCGCTCCGCATTTTCACTTGCCGCTTCAATCGGGTAGCGACGGAATACTTAAGGCGATGAACCGCACTTACGATATGGAAAGATACCTTTCTATAGTTGAAAAGCTTCGCCGCGCCGTCCCCGATATTGCTATAACCAGCGATATTATAGTCGGATTCCCTGGAGAAACCGACGAGGATTTTGAGGCTACGATGGCGGCGCTTGAGAAGATACGCTTCGACATGGTGTATTCCTTTAATTACTCAATAAGAAAGGGAACTCGCGCGGCTTCTATGGATAATGCGGTTCCCGAGGAAAAGAAGTGCGAGAGAATGACTCGCCTTTTGAAAAGACAAACGGAAATTTCCCGTGAGATGAACGAAAAATATCTCGAAACGTGGCAAAAGGTGCTTCTTGACTCCGTTTCTTTGAAAGACGAGCGAAAAATATACAACGCAAGAACGGCTACCAACAAGCTCGTTCATATAGATTTCGAGGGGGATTTGCCTCTCGGCCAATTTATCAACGTAAAAATTAACCGAATCGGAGCTTTCGACCTTTTCGGCACTGAAATAAGAGAGGAAAACTAAAATGACTAAGATTATTGAACTTGCGCATGCGCTCGGCGAGGAGATTGCGAAGAGCGAAGAAATGAAAACGCTTGAAGCGGCAAAGGCAAAATTTGACGAGGATAAAGAGCTTCAGGAAAAATTAAGCGAATACGAAACCGACAGACTTCTTCTCGGACAAGAATTTGCGAAGAATACGGAGGATGCCGACGAGATTGCAATAGCAAATCTCAGAGCGAGAATCGGCGAGCTTACCTCGGAAATTTCTCAGAATCATAATTATATCGTATTTGCCGAGGCGCAGAAGGGTGTTAACGATCTTATGGCGTCGGTTAACGCTGAAATTAAGTTCTGCATTACGGGCGAGCGTCCTTCAACTTGCACGCACGACTGTTCTACTTGCGGCGGCTGCTCGCACTGATAAAACTTTTTTGTAATGCCCTTTGGGCAGTTAGGAGAAAAAATGGCAGAAGTTATTGAAAAGCGCATAAACGTCGGTAAAACGACGCCTATGATGGAGCAATATCTTGACGTTAAAAGAAACTACGAGGAGTTCATACTTTTCTATAGGCTCGGCGATTTTTACGAGTGCTTTTTTGACGACGCTTTGATTGCATCCCGCGAGCTTGAATTAACCCTTACGGGAAGAGATTGCGGAGAGGGCAGACGCGCGGCAATGTGCGGAGTTCCTTTTCATAAGTCCGACGTTTACGTTTCAAAGCTCGTTGAGCGAGGATATAAGGTTGCGATATGCGAGCAGGTTGAAGACCCGAAAACCGCAACGGGACTCGTTAAGCGTGACGTTGTGAGAGTCGTGACGCCGGGTACCATAACCGACGGCTCGCTTCTCAACGAGGGAGAGAATAACTATCTTCTCGCCATCGCTTTCGGACACGGCGGCGCAGGGCTCGGATTTCTCGATATTTCCACCGGTACGCTTTCCGCAACGTATTGCGAGGAAAAATCTTACCGTGATACGCTTTTGAACGAGATTGCGGCGTATCAGCCGAGGGAAGCTATTATAAACGTTTCCCGTGAGGCGTGCTCCGAGGTCGCAGATTTTCTGAGCGACAGATTTAACACGCTTATCACGGATAACGCAAGAGCGCTTTTCGATTATGAAATCGCGCGTGACAGAATCAAAACCGTATTCGGCAAAGAAGCCGAGAAGCTTGACAGGCCCGAGTGCCAGATGGCGATAGGCGCTTTGCTTGCGTATATTAAGGAAACGCAGAAAACCGAGGTTTCTTTCGTCAAAGATATAAACGTGTATACGAGAGGTCAGTTCCTCGAAATCGACGTTAACACGAAAAGAAATCTTGAGCTTTGCGAGGCTTTGAGAACGAAAGAGAAAAAAGGCTCGCTTCTTTGGGTTCTCGATAAAACGAAAACCGCAATGGGAGCAAGACTTTTGCGTTCGTGGATTTTAAAGCCGCTTCTCGATCCTTTAAAGATAGGCAAGCGTCAAGGCGCTGTTGAGGCTTTCGTTAAAAATCCGAGAGCGCGTGACGAAGTGCGTGAATATCTTTCGAAAATACTCGACCTTGAGCGCTTAACCGCAAAAACGGTTTACGGCACGGCAAACGCAAAGGATTTAAAGGCTATCGGTCAGAGCCTTTCCGCAATTCCGAATTTGAAGAGCTTAATCGAAAAGCTTGATTGCGACGTTATTTCCGAATTATCGAGAAAAGTTGACACGCTCCCCGACCTTGCGGAGCTTCTTGACTCTGCGATAGTTGAAACGCCGCCATTCTCCGTGCGTGAGGGCGGTATTATACGCGAGGGCTTTAACGGCGACGTTGATTACTACAGAAGCATTATGGAAAACGGCTCGTCGATTATGGAAAGCATTGAGGAGCGTGAGAAGAACGAAACCGGCATCAGAACTCTTAAAGTGGGTTACAACAAGGTGTTCGGTTACTATATCGAGGTTTCAAAATCCTTCACGTCAAGCGTTCCCGATAGATATATACGTAAACAAACGCTTACAAATTGCGAGCGTTACATAACCCAAGAGCTTAAAGATATGGAAAGCACGATACTCACGGCGGAGCAGAAGCTCGTTGAGCTCGAGTATATGCTTTTCACGACTATAAGAAACTGCGTCTCGCAAAAATGCAACGAGCTTCGACTTGCGGCGGCGTTTATTTCCGAAATTGACGTTTACGCATCATTTGCCGAGGTTGCGAGCAAAAATTCTTACGTTTGCCCCGAGGTTGACCTTTCAACCGATATTTATATTAAGGACGGCAGACATCCCGTAGTTGAAAAGTTCGTTAAGGACAGCTATTTCGTGCCTAACGACACCTTGCTTGACACCGACCAAAACAGAATGATGATTATAACCGGTCCTAATATGGCGGGTAAATCAACGTATATGCGTCAGGTTGCAATAATCACTCTTATGGCGCAGATAGGCTCTTTCGTTCCCGCAAGAGAGGCGAGAATCGGTATCGTTGATAAGCTTTTCACCCGTATCGGAGCGTCTGACGATTTAGCGTCGGGACAGTCTACCTTTATGCTTGAAATGTGCGAGGTTGCGGCGATTCTCAAGTCCGCAACGAAAAAATCTCTTGTAATTTATGACGAAGTCGGCAGAGGCACCAGCACCTTTGACGGAATGGCTATTGCGCGCGCAGTCGTTGAATATACTCATTCAAAGAAAATGGGCGCAAGAACTCTTTTTGCAACTCATTACCACGAGCTTACGGATATGGAAGCCGAGTTTTCCGGCGTAGTTAACTACAATATTGCCGCCAAAAAACGTCAGGATTCCGTTATATTCTTGAGAAAAATCGTGCGTGGAGGAACTGACGACTCATACGGTATCGAGGTTGCGAGCCTTGCGGGAGTACCCTCCGAGGTTGTGAAGCGAGCAAAGGAAATTCTTCGTGAAATCGAGGCGGGGCAATCCCACGCCGAAAAAGCTCCCGTTGCAAGAAAAGAAAGCGACACTTTTGATTTATTCATGGGAATTGAAGCTTCAAAGGACACTGAGGCGGCGGATAAGATTCGCTCGCTCGACATCAACACGATAACCCCCATTGAAGCAATGAATTTGCTCTTTGAGCTTAAAAAAATACTTTCAAATTAACAAGCTGAAATTTTGAGGTAAAAAATGTCAAAAATTAACGTACTCAGCTTTGAGATAGCTAACCTTATTGCCGCAGGCGAAGTGGTTGAAAGGCCGTCGTCCGTTCTTAAGGAGCTTATTGAAAATTCAATAGATTCAGGCGCAACTAAGATAATCGCCGAGATAAAACGAGGCGGCACGGCTCTTATACGAGTCAGCGATAACGGTTGCGGTATGGATAAAGAGGATCTTCCCATAGCGCTTAAGCGCCATGCTACCAGTAAAATCAAGGATAAGGACGATCTTGCGAGCATTATGACGCTCGGCTTCCGCGGTGAAGCGCTTGCCGCAATTGCTTCGGTTTCGGAGCTTACTATCATAAGCAAGACGAAAGAGGCGTCGGTCGGAAATATGCTTACCGCCGAGGCAGGACAGGTCGTTGATATTTCCGAGGTAGGAGCGGCAGAGGGCACTACCGTTGTCGTTGAGAATCTTTTTTATAACGTTCCCGCTAGGCGCAAATTCCTTAAAAAAGACTCGACCGAGGCAATGAACGTTGCAGCTCTCGTTGAAAAGGTTGCGCTTTCCCGCCCCGATATTTCGATTCAGCTTCTTATCGACGGAGAGGAAAAATTCAAAACCCCGGGCGACGGAGATTTGCAGAATGCGATTTACGCAGTTCTCGGAAAAGAATTTTCCGCAAAGCTTATCAAGGTTTTCGGCGAAGCAAACGGAATAAGAGTTTCGGGATTTATCGGCAGAAGCGATAACGTTAGAAAAAACCGAAACCTTTTAAACGTTTTTATTAACGGAAGATACGTAAAAAGCCTTACCGCGCAGGCGGCAATAGAAAAGGCTTACACCTCGTATATAGCTCCCGAAGCCTTTCCTGCGTGCGTTTTGTTCCTTGAAATGAACCCCGCTCTTTTGGACGTGAACGTTCATCCCGCAAAGCTTGAAGTTAAGTTTTCCGATGAAAGAGCCGTTTTTGAAACGGTTTACTATACGGTTAAGGATGCGCTTGAGGCTTTCGAATACCGCCCCGATATAACGCTCGGCGCTAAAAAAAGCGAGAAAAATCCTCTCGGCGCTTTCGTTCCCGTAGCGGATACGACACGTCACGAGCAGTTGTCCTTAAATTCTAGCTTCTTTAAAAACGAAACGGCGGAAAGCTTCAGAAATACTTATACCGCCACGGCAAAGCCAAAAGCGGAAAGCTCTGATTTTGATAAGCCTATAAGCTTTTCAACGAAATATAAAGAGCCTACGGCGAGCTTGCGTGAGAATACCCGTGAAAGCTTGACTCCGAAGTCGTCTCTTGAGCTTCTTGAGCGCTATCACGAGGCGAAAGCCGACGGGGGGAAGTCCGATATTTCCGCAGAAAAGGAAAAAGCCGTTTCGGCAATTCCCGAGCTTAAAAGCGAAAAGAGCTATAAATACGTTGGCGAAGCGTTTAATTGCTACGTTATGATAGAGCTTGACGGAGAGCTTCTCATAATAGATAAGCACGCCGCTCACGAGAGAATACTTTTTGAAGAGATAAAGGAGCGCTACCAAAACGACGGCAGAGTTGCGTCGCAAAATCTTTTGCTCCCGATTTC
>JAZRGJ010000180.1:0-4773 GCA_045644125.1 Eubacteriales bacterium
ACGCAAAATATAAATGGGATCTTTCCGTGATTTATAAGGACGAGGCGGGGTTTAATGCCGACTACGCTCTTGCGGAAAGCAAAATCAAAGCTTTTTCGAAATTTGAAAAAACTATGCTGTCGGGCGCTCGCGAGCTTTACGAAACGCACTCCGCTTTAGTTGAAATCGAATCCGTAATCGAAAAGCTTTGGCAGTACGCATCCCTCAATTTTTCCGTTGAAAGCAGCAACAATAAGTTCCAGGCTCTCAACACCAAGGTAAGAAACCTTGCAATCTCGGCAGGAACTGCTTCTTGGTTCGTTTCGCCCTATATGCTTAAGCTTGATGCGGCAACCGTGGACGCATGGCTCTCTGAATGTCCCGAGCTTGAAACGTTCAGAAGAATGATAGAGAAAAATATGAGAAATAAGCCTCACACCCTCTCTGACGAATGTGAAATGCTTCTTTCCAAAATGCAGGATTCTTTAGGCTCTCACTCCGGTATTCGCTCAATTTTCGCAAACTCCGACCTTCGCTTCGGCAAAATTACCGACGAGAGCGGAAAAAGAGTTGAGCTTACCGACACGAACTACGTAATGTATCTTATGAGCCAGAATCGCAAGGTGCGCCAGAGCGCATTCCGCACCCTCTATAAGACCTACGAACAGTTTAAGAACACCTTTGCAACGCTCTACGAAGCTCGTGTAAAGGAAGCTTGCACCAACGCAAAGGTTGCAAACTTCAAAAATTCCATCACCTCTTATACGTTTGGCGATGAAGTAACTCCCGAAATTTATAACAACCTCATAAACTCGGTTCACCGTGGACTCCCCACGCTTTACGAATACTATGGACTGAAACGTGAGCTTCTCGGCGTTGATAAGCTCCATCTTTACGACGTTTACGCTCCCCTTATCGGCGAGCTTGACTCGAATTACACCTACGAAGAAGCTGTTGAAGAGGTTCTTAAGACCGTTGAGATATACGGTGAAGAGTATTCCTCCAATTTGAGAGCGGGCCTTACCGAAAAAGGCTGGGTTGACGTATATCCCTCTCGCGGTAAGCGTGGCGGCGCATTCTCCTCGGGTTGCCCCGGCACAGAGCCCTATATTCTCCTTAACTTTACCAATAAGTTTGACGACGTTTCAACCCTCGCTCACGAGGCGGGACATTCGATGCACACTTGGTTCTCAACCAAATATAACGAGCCCCATAACTCCGGCTATAGAATTTTCGTTGCCGAGGTTGCATCAACCGTAAACGAGCTTCTTTTGGCTCACAGAAAGCTCCGTGAGTGCGAGAGCGACGCCGAAAAGCTTTATATCCTCAATCAGCTTATGGAAACCTACAAGGGCACGCTTTTTCGTCAGACTATGTTTGCGGAGTTTGAGCGTGATATGCACGCAATGTGCGAAAAGGGAACACCCCTTACCTCCGATACCATCTCGAAGCACTACTACAAGCTCGTAAAACGCTATTTCGGCCGTGACGTTGCTTGCGACAAGCAGATTGCTTACGAATGGTCGAGAATCCCTCATTTCTACACCTGCTTCTACGTTTATAAGTACGCAACCTGCATTTCCGCAGCGTCGGCTATCGTTAAGAGAATCGAAACCGAGGGTGAGGCTTATATCGGAAAATATATTGATTTCCTTAAGTGCGGCGACTCCAAGTCACCCCTTGACTCACTTCTCGTTGCGGGAATAGATATGAGAGATCCCGAAGTCGTAACCGGCGCAATTGAAGATTTCGCATCCGCAATCAAAGAATTTAAAGAGATTTACAGTAAGAAATAAAACGAAACAATCTAGAAGAGCGAGGAAACTGTCTTTGTGTAGGAATCCTCGCTCTTTCCGTTTGTACAAATCTTATATATAAATTTTAAAAGCTATTTACTTTTTTTAGAAACTGTGCTATAATAAGCTTGCGACGTAATCGAATATTTCCAAACTGTAGGGTGGTACTATGCAAATTTGTACCCCCCATCTTTCCCTATAGTTTGGAAGATTGCGTCGCGGCAGAGGGAGTACATATTTGGGTGCGCTTGCTTTGCAGGCGCACTTTTTGTTTTTTAGGAGAAAGACTATGAAAAAGAAACTTGCACTTTTATTCCTTGCACTAATCATGGTTATAAGCATTTTCACGCTTTCGGCGTGCGATAGTGGTGATCGTGATGATGACGATGTCGATTCCGAGCATACTCACAGCTTTGGTGAATGGGAAATCGCTACCGCCGCAAGCTGCGTTAATGATGGCGTAGAGGAGAGATTTTGCTCTTGCGGAGAGAAAGAAACCAGAGCTTTAACAGCTTTCGGTCACGCATTTGGCGAATGGATCACCGAAGTTTCCGCAACTTGCACCGAAGCAGGAGAAGAAAAGCGCGTTTGCTCTCTTTGCCAGCAGAGAGAAACACGTGAAACACAAGCTTTAGGTCATAACTACGGCGCTTGGATTGACGAGGTTACGGCAACTTGTACGGCTGACGGAACACTCGGACATTATACGTGTTCCTCTTGTAGTAAGAATTTTGACGTAAACAAAAACGAACTTGCAAGTCTTGTTATTAACAAAATCGGTCCTCACAATTTTGTTAACGAAATATGCACGAAGTGCGGCAATGAAATAGTATATTCAGAAGGGCTTGAATATGAGCTTGTAAACAATGAATATTACAAAGTAATAGGAATTGGAAATTGTCCCGATACAGATATATACATTCCAAAGACTTATAGTAATTTTCCTGTTAAACAAATCGGCTCTTCTGCGTTCGATAATTGCACAAACCTTACGAGTGTAACAATTCCCGACAGCGTTACTGTCATCGGCAATTCTGCGTTCGAATATTGCTCAAGTCTTATGAGTGTTACAATAGGAAAAGGCGTCACCAGCATCGGCAATTATGCATTCCGTGGTTGCTACAAGCTTGTTGAAGTTATAAACAAGTCAAGCCTTAATATTGTTAAAGGTTCTTATTATGATTACGGCGGCGTTGCATATTGCGCAAAAGATGTACATAGAGGTAACTCAAAGATAGTTAATAAAGACGGATATCTTTTCATAAGCTTGGATGAAACGAATTATTTACTTGGCTACGTAGGCGATGATACAGATTTAGTGCTTCCCGAAAGCTATAACGGTGAAAATTACGAAATTTATAACTATTTCTATAACCGTGATGATATTATAAGTGTTAAGATTTCCGATAGTGTCACCAGCATCGGCTGGTATGCGTTCTCGAGTTGCACAAGCCTTACGAGCGTTACCATAGCCGATAGCGTTGAAAGCATTGGCGATTATGCGTTCGAGCATTGCGACAACCTTATAGGTGTTTATATTAGTGATATATCTGCATGGTGTAAAATATCGTTTGCTGGTTATTCCGCAAATCCGCTTTGTTATGCAGGTAATCTTTATCTTGACGGAGAGCTTGTTACAGAGCTTGTTATCCCAAGCGACGTCACAAGCATCGGCGATTATGCGTTCCTTGGTTGCAACAGTCTTACGAGCATTGTAATCCCTGACAGCGTTACTGTCATCGGCAATTCTGCGTTCTCGAGTTGCACAAGCCTTACGAGCGTTACAATCGCAGATAGCGTCACCAGCATAGACTCTTCTGCATTCTCAAATTGCTATAAGCTAGTTGAAGTTATAAATAAATCAAACCTTAATATTGTGGCAGGTTCTTATGATTACGGCTACGTTGCGTATTATGCAATAGAAGTACATAACGGTGATAGCAAGATAGTTAATAAAGACGGATATCTTTTCTATACGTACGGCGGAACAAATTATTTGTTTGGATACGTAGGCGAAGATATCGATTTAATACTTCCTGACAGCTATAACGGTGAAAATTACGAAATTTATGACTATGCTTTCTATAATCGCGATGATATTACAAGCGTTGTAATATCGGATAGCGTTACAAGCATTGGCTATTCTGCGTTTCGAGGTTGCATAAAACTTATGCGTATAACCATTCCAGACAGTGTCACAAGCATCAGGGATGGTGCGTTCGCTGGTTGCTACAAGCTTGTTGAAGTTATAAACAAATCAAGCCTTAATATTGTAGCTGGTTCTTCGAGTTACGGTTCCGTTGCGGAGAGCGCAATAGAAGTGCATAACGGTAACTCAAAGATAGTTGATAAAGATGGTTATCTTTTCTATACGTTTGATGGTGTCAACTATCTTGTTGGATGCGTAGGTGAAGATAAAAATTTAATTCTTCCCGAAAGCTATAACGGAGAGAATTACGAGATTTATAGCTATGCTTTCTATGAGCGTGATGATATTACGGGCCTTACAATCCCTGATAGCGTCACAAGCATCGGCTATCGTGCGTTCTATGATTGCACAGCTCTTGAAGAAATATACTTTAATGCTGTGGCAATGGATGATTTAAGTTTTAAAAACTACGTATTCTATGGCGCGGGTGAAAATGGAGACGGAATAAAGGTAGTTATAGGAGAGAACGTTGCAAAGATACCGGCTTATTTGTTCTGCCCATACTATTCGAACAATTATAATTATTCTCCACCTAAAATTACAAGCGTTGAATTTGAAGAAGGTAGCGTATGCGAAAGCATCGGCGATGGTGCGTTTTTTGATTGCTACGAGCTTACGAGCATTGAAATTCCGGATAGTGTCAAAAGTATCGGCAATTATGCGTTCGAGAATTGCATAAAACTCGTGAGCATTGTAATTCCTAATCGTGTCAAAAGCATCGGCGAGATGGCGTTTCAAAGTTGTAAAAGGCTTACGAGCGTGACTATTTCTGATAGCGTCACAAGCATC
>JAZRGJ010000181.1:0-8996 GCA_045644125.1 Eubacteriales bacterium
TCTTTATGCTTACGACGAATATATGGCTCACTCTTATCACGATCGTGTTTATGCCTGTTCTCGTGTTTGCGGCAGGCGCTATCGGAAAGCGTTCTGCAAAGTACTACGGCGCGCAGCAGGCTGCTATCGGCGCTGTTAACGGATATATCGAGGAAACCATAAGCGGCCAAAAGGTTATTAAGGTATTTAACCATGAGGACGAATGCATCGAAGAGATGAACCTTATTAACGAGGATCTTCGTAACAAGCAGGAAAAAGCTCAATTTTGGGGCGGTGTTACCGGTCCTATAATGCATAATATAAGCTTGATTTGCTATTCGATAACTCTTGGCGTCGGCGGTATTCTTATGTGCAATACGGGATTTACACCCGGTGAGCTTACCGCATTCGCAAGCTATTCAAAGCAATTCTCAATGCCGATAAACCAACTTTCAATGCAGGTTTCAACGCTTTTTGCGGCGCTTGCCGGCGCTGAAAGGGTATTCAGCGTAATGGATGAGATTCCCGAGCCCGAAGATGCGCCCGATGCTTCGACGGAAGAAATTAACGGTCACGTCGTTCTTGAAAACGTAAGCTTTGGTTACGTTCCCGAAAAAACGGTGTTGAAAAACATCTCACTTTATGCAAAGCCCGGTCAAAAAATTGCATTCGTCGGTTCGACGGGCGCAGGAAAAACCACGATTACGAATCTCCTTAACAGATTTTACGACATAGAAGAGGGCGTAATAACGATTGACGGAAAGCCTCTTAAGTCTTACAGCAAAGATTTTCTTCGTAAGAATATTGCAATGGTTTTGCAGGATACGCATCTTTTCACGGGAACAGTTATGGAAAATATTCGTTACGGCAGACTTGACGCAACTGACGAAGAGGTTATCGATGCCGCAAAGACCGCAAGTGCGCACAGCTTTATAATGCGACTTGAAAACGGTTACGATACGCTTCTTGAGGGTGATGGAGCAAACCTTTCGCAAGGTCAAAGACAGCTTCTTAATATTGCGAGAGCTGCGCTTTCGAAAGCGCCCATTCTCGTCCTCGACGAAGCAACCTCATCCGTTGACACCAGAACCGAGCGCCATATAGAGCACGGTATGGATAGACTTATGAAAAACAGAACTACTTTCGTTATCGCTCACAGACTTTCAACCGTAAGAAACTCAAATGCGATTATGGTGCTTGAAAAAGGCGAGATAATCGAGCGTGGCTCGCATGAAGATCTCCTTGAATTAAAGGGAAGATACTACGAGCTTTATACGGGTAAAACAGAGCTCGATTAAAATCAAAATAAAAAGAAAAACGAGGATGAATTTCATCCTCGTTTTTTATCGGTTTATTATTAGATAGAACCTACGATGTAGGGAGCCATATCAGCTCTTTCCTGAGCGATTCTTTCTGCTTCGGCAGCTTCCTCTGCATCGCGGATAGCCTTTTCTTCTGCAGCCTTTGCTTCAGCGGCAGCCTTCTCCTCAGCTTCCTTGATTGCGCGGATAGAGAGAGCAAGCTTTCTGTTGTCGTCGTCGATCTCGGTGATCTTAACGTCAACAACCTGTCCTACGCTAAGAACGTCAGCAGGGGAGTTGATTCTCTCGGTAGAGATTCTTGAAATGTGGATAAGACCGTCAACGTCTTCATAAACTTCAGCGAATGCGCCGAAGGGCATTATGGAAACGATTTTTGCGGGAACGATGTCACCAACGTTGAATTTCTGGGTGAACTGATACCAAGTATCCATTTCCTGAGTCTTGTATCCAAGAGAAATTCTTCTCTTTTCAGCATCAAGCTCCTTGATGAAAACGTCGATTTCCTGACCGATGCTTACGATCTGTGAGGGGTGCTTGATTCTCTTCCATGAAAGTTCGGTGTTGTGAATCATACCGTCGATTCCGCCAATATCAACGAATGCGCCGTATGCGGTAAGGTTTTTAACGGTACCCATATAGTGCTTGCCAAGCTCAAGAGTTGCCCAAATAGCATCCTCGCGAGCCTTTTTCTCTTCGTCAAGAAGAACCTTGATAGAGCCGAGAGCTCTTTTCTTTGCTACGTTGTACTCAAGAAGCTTGATCTTTTGAGTAGTTCCTTTAAGAACTTCAAGATCGCCGCCCTTAGCAATTCCGGTCTGAGATGCGGGAACGAAAACGTTGTTATTGTTAACGGAAACAAGAACACCGCCCTTGATAACGGAAACTACCTTTCCTTCAAGGATTTCGCCGCTTTCGAATGCTTCCTTAAGCACTACCCAGCTGTTGTCCTTGTCAACTCTCTTCTTAGAAACGGTTGCAAGGCCCTTTCCGTCTTCAACTCTGATGACGAAAACTTCAATCTCATCGCCGACTTTAAACATAGCGGAGAGATCTGCCGAGGGATCTTCGGTGATCTGCTCTTTGTCAAGCACGCCGGTAAACTTTGTGCCAAGGTCAAGACTGATTTCGTTCTTGCCAATGGTAACAACTGTACCTGTAACGATATCTCCTGTATGTAAAGTTTTGAGTGAGCTTTCCAGCAAAGAATTAAAGTCTAATTCTTTTTCCATTGTTTTATTACCTCCAGTATTATATCGTCAGGTGTGGAAGCACCTGCTGTTATACCAATATTATTTACAAAAGACTGAAAATCTAAATTAAGCAAATCGTCTTTTGATTCTATCCAGAACGTTTTATCGCAAGCTTTAGAGCAAAGGTCGAAGAGCTTGCGCGTATTAGAGCTGTCGCGCCCGCCGATAACGAGCATCGCATCGGATTTTTGCGCTAAAGCTACGGCTTCATTCTGGCGTTTTTCCGTAACACTACATATTGTATCAAAAAAAATCAAGTTTGTATATAGTTTTTCTAAAAAATTTTTAATTTTTTTAAATTCCAACAAATTTTGTGTTGTTTGCGAGCATAAAATAGGAGTTTTTTCCTTGATTTGTATTTCCTTAAGCTCATCAAGGGAAGAAAATGCGTACTTTTCGCCCTCAGCATAACTCATAATGCCTTTTGCTTCCGGGTGATTTGGGTCACAGTAAAGGAGAAAAACCGTATTGTCGTTCGTATTGTTTTTTGCAATATCGTGAATCTTTTTGACGTAGGGGCACGTCATGTCGTATATTTGAAGATTCGGATTTTCATTGCATAAAGCTCGAAGCTTTGAATCTTTCTCTCTTTCTATACCGTGCGTTCTGATAACGATTTTTATTTTTTCGTTTTGTCCGTTTTTAAGAATGGATTCTATATCCGAAAATTCAATCGCCTTAACGCCAAGCTTTTCTAAGTTTTCGTTATAAAGCCTGTTGTGGATAAGCTTTCCAAGGGTGAAAATTTTCCCATTATTCTCGCTGATAAGAGTGTTTATAAATTTATCAGCGCGCTTAACGCCCGTGCAAAAGCCTGAGTTTTCCGCAAGCGTGATATTCATAAAAACTCCTTTCGTTGCTTTATTTGTCCTTTTTCTTCGGCTCGGGAAGCGCATTTGCGCTTCTTATATTGAGTATTTCGGAAAAAATCTTTTCCGTCGCCGCTTTGTATTCATCCCTCGTGCCGTTTGTGAAACCGAAAGCGTTATTCGGGATGGGCTTTCCGAAATGAATTTCAATTCTTCCGAAAAGATGATATTTGTCTTTTTTCGTCACTATACATACCGGCAAAACGTCAGAGCCCGAATGATAAGCTATCATACCTGCGCCGTTCTTGATAGGTGTCGTTGCGGGATCAACGCCGGGGAATCTGTGACCTTGAGGGAAGATGGAAACTATCTCGCCGTCCTTCGCAAGATTTATCGTGGTTTTGATAGCTGCAACGTCACTACCTCCTCGGTCAAGCTTTATAGCTCCGAGCTTTTTGATTAACCAACCTATAACGGGAACCTTAAAAAGCTCTTTTTTGGCAACGAAGCGTATTTGTCTTGGGCAAGCCGCGGCAATAAGAACTACGTCCTTTGCGGCTATATGGTTAGCGCATATGATAATTCCGCCGTCTTTGGGTATGTTTTCAAGTCCGTATCTTTTAACTCTTTGGAAGAATCGTATAATCGGCGCAACAATCATATGCGCCTTCATATAAAAATTTCTCTTTACCTTAGATTTTTTTTTTACGATTTTGATAACCGCCGCAACCGTTTCTTCCGGTGTGAGATTTGAATTATCAAGGTATATAGCGTCGGCGGCAGGTACGCAAGGCGCTACCGCGCGTGTTGAGTCGTTCTTATCACGTTCAACCATGCCTTTATAAATCTCGTCGTAATTAACGGTCTGACCTTTAGCTAAAAGCTCGTCGTATCTTCTCTTGGCGCGCGCCTCGGGAGAAGCCGTAAGGAAAATTTTAACCTCGGCGTCGGGGGGAATAACAGTTCCTATATCTCTGCCGTCCATTATAACGTTGTTTTTCTTCGCAATATCTCTTTGAGTATCAAGAAGAAAGGCGCGTACTTCGGGGATTGCGCTTACGTTTGATGCCGCCATTGCGATTTGGGGCGTTCTTATATTATCGCCAACCTCAGCGCCGTTAAGAAGTATAACCTGTTTTCCGTCAACGTACTTAAGCTCAATCGAAATATTGGGAAGGGCAGCTATAACAGATTCTTTATCAACGGTGGAAATTCCGTTTTCGGTCATAAAAAGACCTATAGTTCTGTAAAGAGCGCCGGTGTCAACGTAAACTATTGAAAGTTCTTTTGAAACAGCCTTTGCAACGCTTGATTTTCCGGCTCCGCTGGGGCCGTCTATTGCTATTTTTAACATAAAAGTACCTCTTTTTAAAATTGTTCTGCGGCAGATTTTCCCGCCAAATATCCCGTAGAATATGCTATTTGCAGATTAAATCCGCCGGTATAAGCGTCAACGTCAATTACTTCGCCTGCAAAATAAAGGCCGGGAATAATTTTGGATGACATATCCTTGGGATTGATTTCTTTCACCTCGACACCGCCAGACGTAATTATCGCTTCTTCGATAGGTCTTAAGCGCGAAAGCGGTATTTTAAAGCTTTTTAAAGTCGAGAGAATAATTTTGCGTTCTTCTTTTGTTATAAGATTAACCTTTTTTCTTGGATCAATGCCCGTCAGATCAACGAATGGCGCGATCATTTTTGCGGGCAAAAGGGAAGAGAGCGAATTGACAAAATCCTTATTGCTTTGCTTCGAAAAATCAGAAAGCAAGCGAGCGTCAAGCGTTTTTTCGTCAAGCGCCGGCTTAAGATCAATGAAAAGAGTCAATTCGTCGATTTTTAAATCTCTTATGTGAGCTGAGGCGGATAAAATAATCGGGCCCGTCACTCCGAAATGCGCAAACATCATTTCACCGAAATCACGGTAAACAGCTTTGCCGTTTTTATCCTTTATTTCGATTGCGACGTTTTTGAGCGATAAGCCTTGCATTTCTTTACATAAAGGGGAATTGCTCTCTATAGGAATAAGCGAGGGGATAAGCTCGGTTACGTGATGACCGAGTTTAATTGCGAGCTTATATCCCGAGCCGTCAGAGCCGGTCAAAGGATAAGATTTTCCGCCCGTTGCTATTATAACTCGGTCGAAAAGATACTCTTTGTCCGTTTTTAAGCTGAATTTTCCGTCGCTTGTAAGATTTACCGATTTTACCTTTTCATAAATAACGGTTGCCGAGGATGCGTAACGCTTCATTGCGTCAACTATATCTTTTGCCTTGTCAGATGCCGGATAAACACGTTTTCCTCTTTCGGTTTTCAACTCAACGCCAAGACTCTCGAAAAATCTCATGGCGTCTTCCGTATCAAAGCTGTTGAGCGCCGCGTAAAGAAATCTCGGGTTTTTAGTAACGTTTTCAAGAAATTCTTCATGGGAAGAGTTGTTGGTAACGTTGCATCTGCCTTTTCCCGTTATTGCAAGCTTTTTTCCGAGAAATTTGTTTTGTTCGAAAATATAAACGTCAGCTCCGTATAACGACGCAGTGCCTGCTGCCATCATTCCGGCAGGACCGCCGCCTATTACGGCAATTTTAATTATATCGTTTTCCATTATCTTTTTGTATAAACCCCGTATTCATCCCACAGCTTTTCAAGCTTATCAAAGCGCGAGGTTATTTCATCTTCTTTTCTTCTTGTGATTTCAACGATAATTGCGTTTATTATGCTGATAGGAGCCACGAGTGAATCCATAAACGAAGCCATGTCAAACTGAGCCGTGAGCAAGCAACTTGCATATTCTGCGAGAGGCGAAAGCTCTGAATCCGTAAATACTACGGTTTTAGCTCCGTTTTGTCTGGCGTATTTTACTGCGCTTATCATTTTTGAAGAGTATCTTGGGAAAGAAAACGCAATAAGCACGTCGTTTTCGTTGATTGAGAGCATCTGCTCAAAAACCTCTGCCGTCGAGGTGGGTTTTATAAATTTGACGTTGTCAAAAATCAAAGAAAGGTTGTATTCGAGAACCATTGCGAGCGCCTCGGTGCTTCTTGCGCCCATAACGTAAATGTTTTTTGCGGAAAGTATTGACTCAACAGATTGATAAAATGAATCTTTGTTAAGTTTTTCAAGGGTATGCCGAATTTTGTTTACGTCGGATTCCATAACCTTCTCAACTATATCGCCGTGACCGATGCGTTGCTTTGTAACTTCGATTCTTTGATTAGGCGTAAGTCTGCTTTTTACAAGCTCTTGAACCGCGCGTTGAAAATCTCCGTAGCCGTCGTAGCCGATTTCGCTGGCAAAACGAACCACCGTTGATTCGGAAACGCCGACGAGCTTACCGAGACTGGAAGCCGTCATATATGCGGCCTTGTCGTAATCGTTTAATATTGTGTCGGCGATTTTCTTATGTCCTTTTGAAAAGCTTCCGTAAAGTTCTTTGATTCTTTGCGATATATCCGTAGTCATTTTCACGCTCCATGCAAGGAATTACTTAGATATTTTACCATAAATATAAATATTTTACAATAGCTTTTGCAAAAAATGCAAGATTTCTTGCAAAACAATTCATTTTTTGCAAGATAATCTCCAAAATGAAAGTAAAGACGGCTGCATTTTGCAGCCGTCTTATCAAATCAATTAAGTTTTTCTATTGCAATTTTTATTCTCGCAAGCGATTCTTCTTTGCCGATTACTTCCATAATTTCCGTTGCTCCGCCGGGGGTAGCCATAAGACCGGAAACCGCAATTCTTATGCACCACATAACGGCGCCGGTTTTAAGCCCGAGCTTTTCCGAAAGGGGCGTAAGATTTGCAAAAAGAGTATCGTTGTCAAAGCTTTCCGTGGATTCAAGAATGGAAAGAGCTTCGACGAGAACTTTTTTGGGAGTTTCAAATTCCGAAATTTTGTTTTTCTTATTTAAGAAAAGCTCTTTGTCATATTCCGGAAGAGAGAGGAAGAATGACATTTTATCGTTTATCTCGGAAAGCTTTGAGATTCTCGTTTTGAGAAGCGTGAGCATTTTCTCTTTGTTGATGTTTTCGGGAATTTCAAGCTTAATAAAGGGGGCGATCATTTCCGTGAAAGTTTCGTCTGAAAGCTTGTGGATATATTCGCCGTTAAACCAAAGGAGCTTTTCAAAATCAAAAACAGCGGGGGATTTTGAAATTCCGTCAATCGTAAACGCCGCTTTAAGCTCGTCAAGAGTAAAGAACTCGGTTTCGCTTTCCTTCGGGCACCATCCGAGAAGGGCAATATAGTTTACTATTGCTTCGGGGAGGTATCCGTCTAGAAGAAGATCTTGGAATGAAACTGCGCCGTGGCGCTTTGAAAGCTTTGAAACGCTTCCGTCCGCATTTTTACCCATCATAAGGGGAAGATGAACGTAAACGGGTCTTTCCCAGCCGTAAGCATCGTAAAGGAGTACGTATTTGGGAGTTGATGTAAGGTATTCCGAACCGCGGACAACGTGGGTTATTCCCATGAGGTAGTCGTCTATAACGTGGCAGAAATTATAAGTGGGGTATCCGTCAGCTTTCATGAGAATCTGATCCTGAAGCTCGGAGTTGTTCATTGAAATCTCGCCAAAAACCTCATCCTTGTAAGACGTAACTCCGTCAAGGGGCATTTTCTGTCTTATAACGAAAGGAACTCCTGCCGCAAGATTCTTCTCAACCTCTTCTTTTGAAAGGTTGCGGCAGTGTCTGTCGTATCCGCCCGTCGCATCCTCTTCGTGAAGTTTCTCAAGTCTGTCCTTCGTGCAAAAACAGTAGTACGCATAGCCGAGATCTACGAGCTTTTTAGCATACTCCATGTAAATTTCTTTTCTTTCACTTTGAACGTAAGGTCCGGCATCGCCTCCGACGTCAGGTCCTTCGTCGTAGTTAAGCTTCGTTATTTTAAGGGTGTTTTTGATAATATCGGTTGCGCCTTCAACAAGTCGCTCACGGTCGGTATCTTCAATTCTTAATAAGAATTTTCCGTCTTCGTGCTTGGAAATCAAAAAGGAATAAAGAGCTGTGCGGAGATTTCCGATATGCATGTAGCCTGTGGGGCTGGGCGCAAATCTTGTCTTGATCATTGTATTTTCCTCTGCTTTTTGAGTTTTCATGTAATTATAACATAAAAAACGTTTTAAGTCAATCAAATTTCAAGAAAATGTTTGACTTGGCGTGATAAATATTGTATAATGGAGAAAAGTATTGTTGCGAGGTTTATTTTCGATGTTTAAAAGTGCGTTTTCAAAATATTTAACAGCTTTTATACTTATTATCTTGTTAAGCTTTTTAATGCTTTCGGGTATTATAACGTCGATGATACGCACGTACGTTTCCGATGAAAAAGAGCTTGCTCTTGCAAAGACCTCGACTCTTATTTCTAACAGTATTCAGAAACGAGACGTTATAGATTTAGAGAAGCATATTTCTTCGGGTATAGTTTCCATGACGGTTAAACCGCTTATAAATAACGATACCAATCTTGATATTGTTATTACCGATGAAAACGGTAAAGTCCTGCTTTCAACGCTCGGCACTTCTTTAAATAACGAGCGAATTCCTTTGACGGATGAAGATTTAGGATCGATCGACGTACGAAACGATTACTTTTTGCAAAAGGAAAACGAAAACGAATATTACTATACC
>JAZRGJ010000182.1:0-11839 GCA_045644125.1 Eubacteriales bacterium
GAAACCTTTGCAACCACTGGTATCATAACCGTAATGGGCGAAATCACTACGCAAGCGCGTGTTGATATTCAGAAAATCGTAAGAGAAACCGTAACGGAGATTGGTTACGACCGCGCAAAGTACGGCTTTGACGCAGGCACTTGTGCCGTTATTAGCTCAATTCACGAGCAGAGCGCAGATATCGCGCTTGGCGTTGATAAATCCCTTGAAGCAAAGAACGGTGGAATCACCGACGAGCTTGATACGGGTGCCGGCGACCAGGGACTTATGTTTGGTTATGCGTGCGACGAAACCGAGGAGCTTATGCCGCTTCCCATTTCTCTCGCTCACAAGCTTGCAAAGAAGCTTACCGAGGTAAGAAAATCCGGCAAACTCTCATATCTTCGCCCCGACGGAAAAACGCAGGTAACCGTTGAATACGTTGACGGTGTTGCAACTAGAATCGACACTATCGTTGTTTCTTCTCAGCATAGCGCGGAAATTGATTCCGCAACCATTCGCAAGGATATAATTGAGAACGTTATTCTCCCCGTTATCCCCTCGAAGCTTATGGACGGAAAGGTGAATATACATATCAATCCCACGGGCAGATTCGTTATCGGCGGCCCCCAGGGTGACACCGGTCTTACCGGAAGAAAAATCATAGTAGATACCTACGGCGGATATTCAAGACACGGCGGCGGAGCTTTCTCCGGCAAGGACCCGACCAAGGTTGACAGAAGCGCATCCTACGCCGCAAGATACGTTGCTAAGAATATCGTAAAAGCAGGACTTGCCAAGAAGTGTGAGGTGCAGATAGCTTACGCTATAGGTATTGCAAAGCCCGTTTCCGTAATGATAGATACGTTTGGAACGGCTGTTTGCCCCGAGGAAAAAATCAGCGAAGCTGTAAATACACTCGTTGACCTTCGCCCCGGTGCTATAATCAAGAAGTTTGATCTTCGCAAGCCCATATATAAAGAACTTGCCGCATACGGCCACATGGGCAGAGAAGAGCTCGGCGTTAAGTGGGAAATCTGTGACATTGCAGACAAGCTCCGCGAAATGTGCCTTTAATATGAAAAATAGCCTCAAGCAACCGCTTGAGGCTATTTTTTTAGTTTCCGTAAATCTTATCGCAAAGCTTCTGAATTTCAATAGCTTCAATCGCCGACGAAAAGTCGGGCTTCGCTTTTTTAATAAGCTTATTAAAATGCTTGAATTGCTTTGTATAAATGTTACCGCCTTTGCCGTAATAAAGCTTCGGCTTTGAGGTAGTTCTTACTTGAGCCGCCTCGTAATTTCCTTGCGGAGCATAAATAAACTTCATTTTGCCGACTTCCTCTTGCCCGAGTGTGCCCTCGGCAATTATGCTTCCCGAAGTTCCGTAAAGCTCAAGTCTTGAAGTTGCCGCAGCGTCGGGAATATTGAAGTTAACGTCAATGTGGCCGAGTATTCCGCCCTCGGTTTCGAAGCCTATCGTAGCGCTGTCCTCAACTTCGTAGTTAAAGGTTTTAGTTCCGAAAAAGGCTTTTACGTCTTTAATATTCTCGCCCGTAATTGAGTATATAAGCTCCATACAGTGAACGGCAAGGTCCATTATAGCGCCACCGCCGCCAAGCGCCTTTTTCTGTCGCCAAGCGCCCGGAATGTCGGGATACCAGCATGAAAATTGCATTCTGGCAGAAACGATTTGTCCAAGCTTTCCGCCTTTAACGAGTCTGCGAGCCGTTTCGTGAATATTGTGGTAACCCATCATATAACCGATAACGAGAAGCTTGCCCTTTTCCTTGAAAGCGCGGAGAAGCTCTTCGCCTTCTTTTGCCGTCATAGTTATGGGTTTTTCCATAAATACGTTTGCGCCGTATTTAAGCGCCGTCAAGGCTTGCTCCTTGTGGCAGAAAACGGGAGTTCCGATATAAACCGCATCGCAGGGAACTGCTTTCAGCATTTCTTCAACGTCGGAAAAGTAATTTTTAACCGAATATTTTTCGGCAACGCTTTTTGCTACCTCGGGAACTTTATCCATCACCGCAACTATCTCGTTTTCTTCGTCAAGAAGCAAAGCGGGGATAGCGCGTCTGTCCGCAATACCGCCTGAGCCGATGATCGCCCATCTTATTTTTTTATCAATCATTATGCTTTACCTACGGAGCCGAAAAGCTTCATTTTGTTCATAACGGTTTCTTTCATGTACTGAACCTTAAGGTTTCTCGCCTTAAGATAGCCGAGTCCCTGTTCCGATGCGTCCTTCATAGCGCGCTCGCCCGCAAGGCAAATATCCGTAAAGATATTCATTTTAGCAACGCCCTTTGCGATGCTGTTTCTGAAATCGTCATCGGAAAGTCCGCTTCCGCCGTGAATAACGAGGGGAGTGTCAACCGCAGCTCTGATTTCTTCAAGACGCTCAAGGTTAAGCTTGGGCTTTTCTTTATAAACGCCGTGAGCCGTACCGATAGCTATTGCAAGCGCGTCAACGCCGGTTGCTTCAATGTATGCCATCGCTTCTTCTTTAGTGGTATACATACTGCTGTCCGCTTCGTTCTCGTTGCTTCCAACGTGTCCGATTTCGCCCTCAACGCTTGCGCCGAATTCTTTTGCGATTTTAACGATTTCGCGAGTTTCCGCAATGTTGTCCTCGTAGCTCTTCGTCGAGCCGTCAAACATCAAGGAAGAGAAGCCGAGCTTCAAAGCTTCCATGCAACGCTCAAAGGTTAAACCGTGGTCGTAGTGAACTACTACGGGAACCTTAGCTCTTTTTGCCGCCTCAACGAATGCGGGAGCGATAAGCTTAAGTTCGCCGTAGGGAAGAAGAATCTGCGCTGTTCCTATAATAACGGGCGAATTAAGCTCCTCTGCCGCAGAAATAACCGCTTCAAGCATATCGGTGTCGGTAGTGTTGAAAAGACCTACCGCATAGTGTTCTTCCTGTGCTTTGTATAAAACGTCATTCAAATTAACTAACATATATTTTTCCTACCGTATTCTTTTGAAATTTCTTTAATTTTTTCTTCGCAAACGATTCCGCTCGTCGCATCCTTTGAGAAAAGGGAAACGAGTGCAACGGAGGATGCAAATTCAAGGATTTCTTTATCGCTTTTGCCGTCGTATATAGCTAAAAGCGCGCCTGCGCAGAAAGCATCTCCTGCGCCCGTTGTTCCTGCGATTTTATCGCTCGGAACGTCAAGAGAGGGAACGACGGTGAATCCCTCCTTTGAAAGAGCTGCGGCTCTGTCGGATTTGTGTATTATAACCTTTTCACGAACACCGAGTGACATAAGTTTTTCAGCAATAGCTTTTAAGTTTTCGTCAAGCGGCTCAATTCCCGCTATTTTCGATGCCTCAATCTCGTTAACTATTAAGTAATCCGTATATTCAAGGCAAGGGATAACAAGGGAATATCTGTCGGAATTTTCGCTTACGAGGTCGATGGAGGTTTTGATTCCGCGAGCCGAAGCTTCTTTTAAAATCTTAAGTCCGTCGCCTGCGTCTATCTTGTCGAGAAGAAGAAAATATCCGAGATGCAAAATTTTTGAATTGATTTTGTCGAAATCAATATCGTCAAAGCCTAAATCGGCGCTTGCCCCGGGATATGTAAAGAACGTTCTTTGCCCGTTGACGATACTCATAACCTCGGTAAAGCTTGTTGCGTCAAGTCCGTTTTCGGCTATACCGCTTGTGTCGATATTGCCGTCTTTCAAAGAATTGAGAGCAAATTCGCCGTTAGAGTCCTTGCCGACCTTTCCGATAGCCAAAACGTCAAGTGATGGGCGAAGCTTCTTCAAATCAAGTCCAACGTTCGGAACGCAACCGCCGATGGCGTATGAAACCGACTTGATTTTCGTGAGCTCTCCTATTTCGGGATAAGCGGAAATCTCGTTTATTTTATCAATAATGATAGTTCCGCCGATCGCAATTCCTTGTCTTTCTGCCATATTAGTTGCACTCCGCTACGAGAGGACCTGCAAGATCAGCAAGGAAGAAGAGTCTGCCGGGGAGGGTGGGGATATAAGAAGAGGTTATCCAAGGAGTCTTTCCGTAACGGAGAGTCATCCAAAGCGACATACCCTGCCACTGCATTCCGCGTCCGAGAGTTCCGTCTGCGCCGCCTATTGCGTAATCTGCCTGCAAGAAAAGGCCGGGGCCTATTGTGTTAGCGCGGCAGGGAACGAGAGTAGTTCTCGACTTGAAGCTGGTGAGAGCATTCTGCTCAACGGTGAGGGGATGAATTTTAGCTGCAATTCTGTAGGGCGCCTTTTCCCAATCCGAAGCGTTTTCGAAGTCTGCCGCAAAGGTGGGCTCCCAGAATGCGATATGGCACATTCTTCCGATACCGTAAGCGAGTACGAGTTTTGCGCCCTCAGCCTTAAGAGCTGCAATCTTTTCGGGGTAGGTGGGAAGATTAGCCTTCGTTGCAAAATTTCTGTGAGATACGGGAACGGTAAGCTCGCCAAGAGGCTCAAAGAGAGCTTTTTCCATAGCGTACTGGAAAGCGCCGCTATTGTCGGGAGCAAGGGTGTTACCCTCGGAATCTGCCCACTCGTCCATATTGAAGGTGTAAACGTGCTCGCAGCTTACACGCCACTCGCGAAGGAAGTAAACGACCCACTTATACATACCCATAGGGCCAACGGGAAGAATGAAAGCGATTTTTTCTCCTCTTTCCTTTGCAAGCTTTATCTGCATTGCAATCTCGTGTCCCATATAGGTTTCAAATTCTCCGAGAGAATCGCACTTGACGGGGGTAAATCCGTCGTTCCAGAAGCTCTGGCGCTCGGTAATTTTTTCAGGCGCGTCAATGCACGCGTCGATTTTGTCAAAATCCCAACCTGCAGGATAAAATCCTTCAAGTTCGGAGCCTTTTACAGTAGAATTAAAGTTCATTTTAGTCACCTCTTATATTTATTTTAGGGAAGTAAACGCTTGGTTGTAAGTCTCAAATCCGCTTTGCAAATCTTGAAGCACTCAGCATACTGAACGCAAGCCTGACCGCCGCGGAATTTGGATGCAAGTCTGGTTTCTTCGAGAACGTCTTTGCCGTCGTGGTCCATAAGCCAAACAACCTGGCTCTTATGGCAAGCAAGCATTTCAAGCTTCTTTTCTATAACGTCGCTTATATCGACGTATATTTCGGGTTCAAAATCAATGTAGCTCGAGTTATCCATATAGAAAATGGGGGTTACGGGAGTTGCTTCGCCAAGGTCGGGGCGATAGTGGGGAACACTTGCGGAGAATGATGCGTAGAATACGAGTTTTGAGGTTTCTACGTGGTCTATCATATAGTCGTTAGGCGCGTGAGTAATGATAAAATCAGGCTTTGCCTTTCTGATTATCTCAACGATTTTATCGTGCTGCGCTCTGTCAGCTGAGTTTACGTAAAGGTCGCCAATGTCGCAGGTCGTAGCGGTAAATCCGGCGAGAGCTGCGGAAGCATCCGCCTCAGCGCGTCTTACTGCGCGAAGTTCGTCGGGCTCAAGCACTATGTGTCCCATATTTCCGTTTGCCACGTTGCATACGGTTACGTTGTCGCCTCTTTCTTTGCATTTTAAAAGTGTGCCGCCGCAGTGTATTTCCATATCATCCGGATGGCAGCTTATAGCTAAAACGTTATACATAATTTACTCCTTTATAAAATATTTACAATTAAATTATATCACAATGCTATTGCAATGGAATGTAAAATCGGTTATAATATTTATAAAATCAGACAATGGGAGCTTTGCATGGAAAACAATTTTACAAAGATGGGCTTTGAAAAAATATTCAATATAGAAAAGCTTATAACGATATTTTATATGGAGTTTTCAAAGGATTTCGGATACGACGGAGAAAGCCACGATTTTTGGGAAATGGTCTATATCGATAAGGGTGAGATGGTGTGCACCGCAGATAAAAACCGCTTCGTTTTGAAAAGCGGGGAATTAACCTTTCATAAGCCTAACGAATTCCACAATCTTTCGGGAAACAAAAGCGTCGCTCCCAACGTAAGCATTATAACCTTTGAAACCAAAAGCCGAGAAATGAAATATTTCGAAGGTAAAATTTTCAAGCTTAATTCCGAGGAAAAGGCGCTTTTATCAATGCTTTTTTCGGAGGGGCTTTCCGCTTTTCGCCTCGTCGATGAGAAAAATCCCTTGCTTCAAAATCTTGAGAAGATAGACGGCGCTCCGATAGGCGCGGCGCAGATAACCAAAAACCTTTTGGAAATCTTTTTGATAAAGCTCAGGCGCAACAAGGAAATGCTTACCAAAAACAAGCGCCGCAGCTACCGAATAAACGGAGTTGATATTCCTTATGAATTAAAAGCCATGCTTGATTATCTTGAGGAAAATCTTGAAAAAAAGATAAGTGTTGCAAGTGTTGCCGAGCATTTCGGCAAAAGCGAAAGCGCTGTTAAAAATCTTTTTTCTACGTATCAAGACGGCGGAATAATAAAATATTTCAACACTTTAAAAATAAATGAAGCAAAAAAGCTTATACGCGAGGGAAATTTCAATATGTCACAGATTGCCGATAAACTCGGATTTGACAATCCTCAGTATTTCTCGAAATTTTTCCGCACCTACACGGGTATGACTCCCAGCGAATATAAAGCTTCCATTATTTAATTTTAACAAGTATTTACTATTGAAAAAGACGGCGTACTATGGTATAATTTACCCATAATGTTTTTTTGAAAGGAGAACGCATGGAAAAGCTTGAAACCATCAGCGGTATAATCGAAAACGTAGTTTTCAGAAACGATGCAAACGATTATTCCGTAATAGAAATCGTAGATAGCGAAAGCCTTTTGATAACGGCTGTCGGCGTTATTCCTTTCCCATCAGAGGGAGAAAACGTTGTTCTTACGGGGTATTATACCTATCATAAGGATTTCGGCCGTCAATTTTCTTTTTCTTCATATGAAAAAAGACTTCCCGTCGGTATCGACGGAATACTTCAATATCTTTCGTCGCATACGGTAAAGGGCATAGGTCAGGTAACTGCGCTTAAAATCGTAAACCGCTTCGGTGAAAACAGCTTTGACGTTATTGAAAATCACCCGGAATGGCTTGCGGATATTCCCGGAATAACGATGAAAAAAGCGGCATCCATTTCGGAATCGTTCAGAGAGCAAAGCGGAATACGCGGCTTGATGATGTTTTGCAAGGATTTTATGGGAAGCGCCGAGATTACCCGTGTTTATAAAGCTCTCGGCTCCGATGCCGTTGAAATGATAAAGGCGAATCCATATATACTTTGCGACAGCGATTTCGGAGTTCCTTTTGAAAAGGCTGATTCTCTTGCCGCAAGCTTGAATATTGCCCCCGAAAATGAATTCCGTGTAATAAGCGGTATAAAATACGTTCTTTCGTCAAATGCTTCCGCCAACGGACACACGGCATTGCCGTGTGAAAAGCTCGTTTCCTCAACCTCGTCGCTCCTTAGAATAAGCGAAGAAAAAAGCGAGATGCTGGCGCGTGATTTCATTGCCGCCGGCGCTTTGGATTCTTTTCGGGCGTCGGGCGTCGAATACCTTATGACTAAAGAGGTTGCCGCAGCGGAGGAATATATAGTTAAAAAACTCAAAGCTCTCGACGGAGGAATTAACGTTCTTTCAAGGCAGGACGTCTTGTTGCTTATTGAAAAAGCGGAGTTGAACTTCGGTATAGAGTATGCCGCGCTTCAACGCAACGCAATTTACGAGGCGATTTCTTCGGGCGTTATGATCTTGACGGGAGGCCCCGGAACGGGAAAAACGACGGTTGTTAAAGCGCTTCTCAACATATTCAAAACGCTCGGATTGAAAACCGTGCTATCCGCCCCTACAGGCAGAGCGGCGAAAAGAATGAGCGACGCTACCTCAGAAGAGGCTAAAACCATACACAGAATGCTTGAAATGGAGCGAGGGGAATCGCTCAAAGTAAAATTCGGAAGAAATAAACGAAATCCATTGGACGAGGACGTTATTATAGTAGACGAAGCCTCAATGATAGATTTGTTTCTCTTTGAATCCTTGCTTTCCGCAATGAAAAGAGGCTCAAGGCTTATTCTCATCGGTGATGCTGATCAGCTTCCGAGCGTTGGAGCGGGAAACGTTTTTGCCGATCTTATTGAATCGGGCGTTTTAAAAACCGTGCGTTTAAATGAAATTTTCAGGCAGTCAAAGGAAAGCCTTATCGTTACCAACGCCCATAAAATAAATACGGGTGAAGCGCCGATTCTCAACGCCGTTGACAAGGATTTCTTCTTCGTAAGGCGTGACTTTGAAAGAGATATTCCCGAAACCATAGCGGCGCTTATAACGGAAAGACTTCCTAAACGCTACGGAAAATCGATAAGCGCGGAAATTCAGGTTATAACGCCCTCAAGAAAAGGCGTTGGCGGTGTCGACTCTTTAAACGCAAAGCTTCAGGAAAAAATAAACCCGCCGGCAAAATTCAAAAAAGAAAAGCTCTCGCAGGGAACTATTTTCCGTGAGGGCGACAAAGTTATGCAGGTTACCAATAATTACGAGCTTGAATGGGAGAAAAACGGGAAGTCGGGGCTTGGAATTTTTAACGGTGACATAGGCGTTATCGAAGAGATAGATCTTCGTGGCGAGGAAATGAAAATTCTTTTTGAGGATAGGCTCGTAAGGTATCCTTTTGAGCTTCTCGAGGAGATTGAGCTTGCCTATTCCATAACGGTTCATAAAAGTCAGGGAAGCGAATATCCCGTCGTTATTATTCCCATGTATTCATGCACTCCGATGCTCTTGACGAGAAACTTGTTTTATACAGCCGTAACTCGCGCGAAGAAAATGGTAATTCTCGTCGGAAGATGCGATATACCTGAAAAAATGGTGAGAAATAACCGTGAGATACAGCGATATACAACGCTAAAGGCTCGTATTTTGAAGAATGAATCATTTTAATTTGAAAATAGTATTGAATTTTTTTAAGCTATATTGTATAATGATATAATAACGCAAATATCGTCATTATTATGAAAGGAGAGAAATATGACTACTAAAATCGGTCTTGATCTTGGTTATGCCAATATAACGTTAAGTAATATAACCGCCGACGTGCACCGTGAGCCTTCGGTTGTTTTGGTAGATGAATCTTCAAGAAAAATTCTCTCCGTAGGAAATAAGGCGAATGCAACGGACCTTTCCGGCATAACGTCGGGAATTATGGTCAGACCTTTCAAAAACGGATTGCTTTATTCTTCCGAGATTACGCAAGAGGTTATTAACCATTTTATTTCAATGGTGAAGCCTGCCGATAAGATTCGTTGCGTGATAGGCGTACCGAGTGATATTTTGCCAAAGCAGGAAAATGAAATTTTTAAAATGCTGGCAGATTCCGGAGTTGACGAATGTTATTCCGTTTCAAGATCTGTTGCAGCGCTTATCGGCGCGGGATATTCTCCCGAGATGAGCGTTATATCCGTAAACATCGGAGCTTCAACGACGGAAATATCCGTGCTTTACAACGGAAAGATTATTCGCTCCCAGAAAGAAGCGGTAGGCGGTGAAGATTTTGACGTTGCGGTAAAGGACTTCATTCTTGAGCAGGGCGATATGAACGTTTCGCTCTTCGTTGCAAGAACGATCAAAGAGCGGCTGGGAGCCGCTTGGCAGGGAAGAGAATCGGAGAGCGTTGACATAGAGGGTACGCTCGCTTTGACCGGCAGTCACGTAAAAATGAGCATCTCAACGGAGGACGTGGTCGGTGTCTTTGAAAAACCGCTTCAGAAGCTTTTGCTTGCGGTGGCAAACGTAGTTAAAAAAATCCCGTCGGAATACGTAATGGAGATTTTTGAGAACGGTATCGTTTTGTCGGGCGGCGGCGCTGAAATCTTCGGGCTTGATAAAATGATGACTAAGGTTTTTGACATCCACGTAACAACGGCCCTTTCGCCGATAGATTGCGTAGCCAAAGGTCTTGCCAGAATCAATTCCATAATGCCTATAAAGATGCACTCGAATAACGCTAACATAACGTCCAAACTAAGTAAATACTATCAAACTAAAACACAGAATAAAAAAACAAAATAATGGAGATAAAAATGAAGAACACAGGGAACGGAAAGAAGACCGATTATAAAACCAGAATTCTTGCAGGCGTGCTCGCCGCGCTTATGCTCGCAAGCGTTGTATTTGGCTTGGTTATGTATTTGGTTTAATTCAAAACTAAAAACAAAAAGGAACTATGATTTGGTTTGAATCATAGTTCCTTTTTTATTGAAAATATACTTTTTCGAAGTGCTTTTTTGAATTACAGAAAGCTGTGGAAAACTTTTTTGAAATTGTGGGATATGTGGAAAACTTTCAAAGCATCCGAAATTTCGGTGAGTAATTTGCCATATAAAAACTATACAAAAGCGATATTTGGGGCAAATTTCCTTGAAAAACGCGCTTTTGGGCGCAAAAATGCCATATCGGAATTGTATAGTCGAGCTTTCGTATGTGGAAAACTCGGTAACGGAAAAATGTATTTTTATTTTTTTCAAAGACTGAAATATAAAACGCGCCGCAAGCTTGATGCTCGTTACGGCACGTTTTTTTGTAATATTATTTCTGGCTTCTCTTCTTTATCATATCGAAAATATCGTCGTAAGCCTGGTATTCGTTTTCTTCCGCATCCTTTGAGGGAATCTCGTTTATAATGGTTTTAACCTCTTGATGAGCAGTTTGTACGGGGGATGCAACAGGCTCTTCTCTGGGGATAAACACTTCACGGACGGGTTCTTTTTCTTGAACTTCTTCGTCCTTCTCTTCGTTAAAGGAGCTTGCAAAGCGCTTTTCGCTAACGGATGCAAGAGCGTCTTTTACGTCCTTGTCGAGCGCGTTATTAAAGCCGGTCGCAATAATGGTTACCTTGATTTCGTCATTAAGCGTGGGGTCGAGATTTGCGCCCCAGATTATGTTTGCATCGGGATGCGCTTCTTCGTGAATAAGCTGAGAAGCGAGCGCCACCTCGTCAAGCTGAACGTCGGGAGAGGTCGTGATGCTCATGATAACGCCGGTTGCTCCCGCAATGCTCGTTTCGAGAAGGGGGGAGGATATTGCCGCCATAGCCGCAAGCTGCGCTTTATCCTGACCTTTAGCTGCGCCAACACCCATGTGCGCATATCCCGCATTCTTCATAATGGTGGAAACGTCTGCAAAGTCAAGGTTGATAAACGCAGGGATGTTTATAAGGTCGGAAACGGACTGAACTCCGCGGCGGAGAACGTCGTCTGCTATTTCAAATGCGTTTGCAAAGGTTATGTTTGCGCCTTCAACGCTCTTAAGGCGGTCGTTGGGAATAACGATGAGAGAGTCAACGTACTTGTTGAGCTCGGCAATTCCCATTTCAGCCTGGCGCATTCTTCTTGCGCCCTCAAAGGAGAAGGGCTTCGTAACTATGCCGACGGTTAAAAGGTCCATTTCTCTTGCAACCTTGGCGATAACGGGAGCTGCGCCCGTTCCGGTTCCGCCTCCCATACCTGCGGTAATGAATACCATATCGGTTCCTTCGAGCATAGCTCTTATTTCTTCTATGGATTCTTCAGCGCTTCTTCTTCCTATCTCAGGGTTAGAGCCGGCGCCCTTGCCTCTGGTTATCTTATCGCCGATAACCATTTTAGTTGCGGCGCAAGAAGAATCAAGCGCCTGACCGTCGGTGTTTATTGCGATAAATTCAACACCGCGTATATTAGTGGAAATCATACGGTGGACCGCATTGTTTCCGCCGCCGCCAACACCGATAACTTTTATATTAACTCCGGAATAATCGTAAAGCTGTTCAAAATCGAATTCCATATTAGCCTCCTACATATAATAGTTAAGATAAACTATATATTTATTATATAGGCAAAAGCTTTTAAATTCAAGTATTTTTTTATATTT
>JAZRGJ010000183.1:0-10798 GCA_045644125.1 Eubacteriales bacterium
CGTATTTCCGACCTTGAAGCAGAGTGCAAAGAGCTTCGTGAATATATCGAGGAAATCGACGAGGATCTCGGTATGGTAGAAGAAGATCTTTACGTTACTGACGACGATGAGGAAGAGGATTACGACGACCTTAACGACGACGAAGACTACGAATATGACGACGACTCTAACTATTACGAGCTTGAATGTCCCTCGTGCGGTGAAGTTATCTGCTTTGACGACTCACTTGACACCGAAAGCCTCGTATGCCCCGCTTGCGGCGAGAAAATCAACGACGTTGAGCTTTGCGACGGTGAGTGCGAGTCCTGCGACAATAAAATCTGCGACGAAGAGTCGTTCTGATTTTGCTTAAAGAATTACGGCAGAGGTCGAAAAACCTCTGCCGTTTTTATAATGAAACACCCCGACAACTTAGAGCTGTCGGGGTAGATTTTATTGCGCTTTTTTGTATTCTTCGATTTTAGAAATCAAGTAACGTCCTATCGCGTGGAGAAGCTCAAGACATTCCGGTAAAAGCTCGTCGGGGTATGTTTCCATAAAGAAATCGACTTCAAAAGTGAAGTTTCCGTCGTAACCAATGTCAGCAAGCGCCTTGCATACGCAATCCCAGTTTATTGCGCCGGTGAAGGGGAAAACGTGCAAGTCGTCACGCAAGTTGTTGTCGTTTACGTGAAGAGCTTGGATTCGTTTTCCGAGTGTCTTTACCATGTTTTCAAACTTTTCGTTATTGGGAAGATGGCAATGACCAATATCAAGGCACGCAACCATATTTTCGTCGTTTGCTATGTCAACCTGTCTTGCGAAATCACGGCTGTTGCCGCATGCCGTAGGTACGGTTTCAATATCAATCGAGAACTTATCTTTCCATGCAAACATATTTTCGCAAGCTATTTTGACGCCGTATTTTTTCGCTATGGGAAGAAGCTTTGAATAAAGCATATCGTAATTTCCCTCGGCATCCGTGAGGGAAGTGGGGTGAACTACAGCGACCTCAGCGCCGAGTATGCCGCTGATTTCAACAGCCTTTTTCTCAACGTCAATTCCGTTAAGAAAATATTTTATGCCCTTTATGTCGGAAGCGTGTGACGGAGTGTGCGTCTGTGCGCAGCAAATGCCGAGTTTTTCTGAATATTCTCTTATTTCCCGAGCTTTTTCAAAGGCATCGTCGCCTGAAAATTCGCCCTTCGTCATAGCGTAGCCTAAGGAGCAGTCGTATGCGTCAAAACCCGCATTCTTGAGCATTTCTATCGCTTTTTTAAGACCGAATCTTTTTTCTAAAGTGTGCGTCATAGTAACGAGTTTCACGCCTTATCTCCTCCCTTATATTCTTCAATTTTATTTATGAGGTATCTTCCCGTTTTCTCAAGAAGCTTGTAGGTATACGGAAGAAGCTCGTCGGGGAATTTTTCGTTTGTAGCGTCGGATTCAAAGGTAAAGTTGCCTTTGTAGTCGATTTTTGCAAGAGCGCGGCAAACTTCGTCCCAGTTGGTTTTTCCTGTAAACGGGAAATTGTGCTTGTCGATAATTTTATCGTTATCGTGAACGTGAAGCGCGCCGAGTCTTTCGTGTCCGAGAGTATTGATGAACTCTAATGCGCCTGCCATATTCTTAAGCTCCGTATGTCCTATGTCAAGACAAGCCGTGAAGTAATCGCTGTTTGCGTAATCTATATAATCCGCAAATTCTTTGGGAATACTGCAAGTTGCCGGTATTATCTCTTTTGTTTCGGGGCAACGCTTAAACATATTTTCGGTAGCTAACTTAACTCCGCGTTCCCGAGCGTAGGCAATCAATTCCGTGTAAAGATTATCAAAGTTAAATTTAATATCTTTAAAGCAATCGGGGTGTATAACCGCAATTTCAGCTCCGAGAATTGCAGAAATATCAATCGCTCTTTTTTGAAGAGCTATATCCTCTTCGGGCGTAGAATTAGCGCGGAACGTAGGGAACGGGGTGTGCGTTTGCAAGCAGGGAATACCCACTTCATCCGCATACGCGCGAATTTCCTTGGCGTAAGTTATGTATATCGGCTCGTCATCTACCGGATAAGCCATGTAACTTGAAAGCGGCTTTCCGGGCTTCATTGATTCGAAAAGAGAGCAATCGTATGCGTCAAATCCGTATTCCTTTATTCTCTTTATAGCTTCTTTGAGTCCAAATCGTTTCTCAAGTGTGTCCGTAGTTGTTACAAGTTTCATATCATGCTCCTTTTTCGCTGATAGATTTATTCTATCATAAAGCGAGTAAAAAGTAAATACTTTTTAGCTAAAATCAGAAAAAGTCAAATTAGTTTAAAATTAAGTCAATTCTATGAAAGTATTCGCTTGACACAGCGCGCGGAACCCTTTATAATTAAGATATATTAAAAGCTCGAGAGGTGCTTATGAATAAGAAAACCGTAATGTATCAGATAACCGAAACAAGCGCTTTTATGATGTCGTTCGTCATAATAACCAAGAATAATAACGCTATAGTAATAGACGGTGGCAGACCTCTTGATATGCCGCTTTTGAAACAGTACGTCGGCGGAAGGCACATCTCCGCATGGATATTGACTCATGCGCACGAAGACCATATAAGCGGATTTATTTCCGAGTACAATAAAAATAAATGGGCGGATTTTGACGTGGAAAAGGTGTATTATCATTTTCCGCCAATGTCGATAATCGATAATCACAACGTAAGGGATTACGAATATTTCAAGTCCGAGCTTCTTGAAACGCTTCCGTCATTCCTTGAAATTCTTCCCGAGTTTCAGGATAGAGCGCGCGAGGTTTCCCAAGGCGACGTAATTCAAATTGACGAGGTAAAGATCGAGTTTATATTCTCCTATCACGAGGAGCTCACGAACAACCTTATGAACGACAGCTCCCTCGTATTTAAGCTCTCAACTCCCAGAAAATCCGTAATGTTCCTTGGCGATATAGGCCCCGAAGCAGGCGATATTCTTTACCTCGAGTCAAAGGATAAGCTTAAGGCGGATATGGTTCAGATGGCTCACCACGGCGGTCTTTGCTGCGGTATGGAGGTTTATGCCGCTATAGCTCCTAAAGTCTGCCTTTGGTGCACAAGGCGTGAGTCTTACGAGGGAACGAAATATCCTGCCGTTATGGACGACGTAGAAAAATTGAAGAAACTCGGTTGGCTTCGCTTTCATACCGTTCCCGTAACTCGTGAGTGGATGCGTCAGCTCGGTGTTAAAAAGCATTATGTAACCATGAACGGAACGAATAAAATTATACTCTAAAGAGTAAATAAAAAAATTTGTGTTTTTTTAACAAAAACTATTGACTTTTTATGTCAATGGTGATAAAATGATATGACGCTTATTGATAGGCTCAGAAAAAGTGCTTTTTTAGCCGCCTATGATAGCGATTATACACGAAAGTGAGGTGCTTTTTAAATGTCCGCAATTTTTGTAACAGGTGGAAAGCAGTATAAAGTTGCTGAGGGTGACGTTATCTTCGTAGAGAAGCTTGGCGTATCCGAGGGCGAGAAAGTGACCTTCGACAATGTTCTTGTCGTAAACGGTGAAACTTTGACTGTTGGAACTCCTAAGGTTGAAGGCGCAACTGTTGTTGCAACCGTACTTAAGAACGGTAAGTCCAAGAAGATCGACGTTATTAGATACAAATCTAAGAAAAACGAAAAGAAAAAGATCGGTCATCGCCAGGACTACACTAAAATCCAGATCGACGCGATCAACGGCTGATTGTTAAATGACAACAGTTATCTTTTATAAGACCAAAGAAGGAATTTATTACGGCTTTGAAGAGCAAGGACATACCGGTTATGGCGAATCGGGTGATGACGTTCTTTGCGCGGCTCTTTCCAGTATGACGATGCTTCTTATCAATGCGATAGAGGTTTCGTATGCGTCAAACGTAGATTATACGATTGATGAAAAAACAACTGACATAAAGGTTATTGCTAAAGCCGCTCTTCCGAAATACGAAAAGGATGAAAAGAAACAGTACGCTGTTTCAGGTCTTATACAGGCTTATTTCTTTCAACTCATGGATCTTGTTGAGGAATATTATGAATTTCTCGACGTAAAAGAGATTGAGAAAGAAATATAAGCGACAAGGGCTATAAGCCACACAAAATTATGGAGGTACACGAAATGTTAAAACTTAGTTTGCAATTCTTCGCCCACAAAAAGGGCGTTGGTTCTACGAAAAACGGCCGTGATTCCGAGTCTAAGCGCCTTGGCGTTAAAAAGGCAGACGGTCAGGCAGTTATCGCAGGCAATATTCTCGTAAGACAGCGTGGAACTAAAATCCACCCCGGTAAGAACGTAGGTATCGGAACTGACGATACTCTTTTCGCGCTTATCGATGGAACTGTTAAGTTCGAGCACATTTCCGGCGGTAGAAAGCAGGTTAGCGTATACGCTGCTGACTAATATTTTCAAAAAAGAGTGGTTCGACTGCTCTTTTTTGTTTTGATTAAAGAAAATTAGCGCTTTATTTTGGCGCAACGGAGGGAAATATGTCAATTCTTGTAACAGGCGGTACCGGATACATAGGTTCGCATACCGTAGTTGAACTTCACAAAATAGGTAAAGACGTTGTTATCGTTGATAACCTTTCAAACAGTAAGCTTTGCGTTCTTGACCGCATTGAGAAAATTTCCGGCAAAAGACCTGAATTTATAAAGTGCGATCTTCTTGACGCCGATAAGCTTGATGAGATTTTTAATTCTCACGCTGAAATCGAAGCGGTTATTCATTGCGCAGGTCTTAAGGCTGTTGGCGAATCTTGCTCTCTTCCTCTTAAGTATTATCATAACAATCTTACAGGAACGTTTAATCTTCTTGCATCGATGGTTAAATACGGCGTTAACAGAATAGTATTCAGCTCTTCCGCAACCGTATACGGACTTCCCAAGTCTGTTCCGATCAGCGAGGATTTCCCCCTTTCAACCACTAACCCCTACGGTGAAACCAAGCTTATGATAGAAAGAATACTTAAGGACTGCTGCGCGGCATATCCGACTCTTTCCGTATGTGTTCTTCGTTATTTCAATCCTATCGGCGCTCACGAGTCCGGCCTTATTGGTGAAGATCCCCGCGGAATTCCCAACAACCTTTTGCCTTACATTGCAAAGGTTGCGGCAGGTAAGCTTGAATGTTTGAACGTTTTCGGAGACGATTACAACACTCCCGACGGAACCGGTGTGCGTGACTTTATTCACGTTGTTGACTTGGCGCTTGCTCACCTTAAGGCTATTGATTATACCGGCAGAATGCAGGGAATTGATTATATTAACGTTGGAACCGGTAACGGCTATTCCGTTCTTCAGATGGTTGATGCTTTCGGCAAGGTCTGGGGCTCACCCGTTAAGTATAAGATAGCTCCCCGCCGTCCCGGCGATATTGCAGAATGTTACGCAGATCCCACAAAAGCATACGAAGTTCTCGGCTGGCGCGCAGAGCGTGGTCTTGAAAAGATGTGCGAGGACTCTGCAAGATGGCAGAGAATGAATCCCGACGGTTATCCCGACGACTGATTTTAATTGCTAATGCCAAAAGAGGCGAACCTGATGGGAACGCCTCTTTTACTATGAAGAGGAAAACTATGGAACTTAAAAATAAAAAACTTTTTCTTCTCGATATGGACGGAACGATATATCTTGATAACGAGCTTTTTGACGGAACGCTCGATTTTTTGGATAAGGTTCGGAAAAATGGCGGAAAATATCTTTTCGTCACCAACAACTCCTCAAAAAGCGTAGAAACGTACGTACAAAAGCTTAAAAAGCTTGGAATAGAAAGCTCGCGCGAAGATTTTTTAACCTCAACTGAGGCAACTATTCTTTATATCAATAATAATTTTCCCGATAAAAAGTTTTACTCAATGGGAACAGCTTCCTTTAATAAAGAGCTTTTAAGATGCGGAGTTAATATAACCACCGAGCTTTCCGATGATATTTTCGGCCTCGTTATATCAAACGACACCGAGCTTAACTTCAAGAAGCTTGACGACGCTTGCATTTTGCTCACAAGAGGCGTAAAGGAATATATAGCAACCAATCCCGACTGGGTTTGTCCCACGTCTTACGGCTACGTGCCCGATTGCGGATGCTTCGCCGAAATGCTTAAACGCGCGACGGGAAGAGAGCCGTTTTTTATAGGCAAGCCTCGCCCCGATATGCTGCTTCTTGCAATGGAAAAGTACGGATATGAAAAGTGTGAGTGCGTAATGATAGGCGATAGGCTCTATACCGACATCGCTTCGGGCGTCAATGCGGGAATTGATACGATTTTCGTCCTTTCCGGAGAGGGAACGCTCGAAGACCTTGAAAGCTCGGACGTAAAGCCCGGCTACGTAATGCAAAATATAAGAGAAGTATATAACAACATTTGATGGAGAAAAAATGATTACAGTTTCAAATCTTACGTTTCAGTTTGGCGGACAGGTTCTTTTTAAGGACGTTGACCTTAAGTTTACCCCCGGCAACTGCTACGGTATTATAGGCGCAAACGGCGCAGGAAAATCCACTTTCTTAAAGCTTCTTTGCGGCGAGCTTGAACCGACTAAGGGCGAAGTATACATTCCCGACACGGTAAGAATGTCAGTTCTTAAGCAGAACCACTTCGCTTACGAGGAATATACGGTGCTTGACACCGTAATTATGGGAAACGAGCGCCTCTACGCAATTATGGAAGAAAAAGACGCGCTTTACGCAAAGGAAGATTTTTCCGACGAGGACGGAATAAAGGCGTCCGAGCTTGAAGCGGAGTTCGCCGAGCTTAACGGTTGGGAATCCGAAAGCGAAGCTTCGAAGCTTATTCAAGGTCTTGGCCTTAGCGACGAATATCTCTATATGCAGATGTCAAGCCTCAAGGAAAGCGAAAAGGTTAAGGTGCTTTTGGCTCAAGCGCTTTTCGGAAACCCCGATATAATCCTTCTTGACGAGCCGACGAACGGTCTTGATCTCGATGCGGTTATGTGGCTTGAAAATTTCCTTGCCGATTATTTCGGTACGGTGCTCGTCGTATCTCACGACCGCCACTTCTTGAATGACGTTTGCACGAATATCGTTGATATAGACTATAACGGCATTAAAATGTACGTTGGTAACTACGAATTCTGGTATGAATCCAGCCAGCTTATTCAGCGTATGATTAAGATGCAGAATAAGAAAAATGAAGAGAAAATTGCGGAGCTTCAGAACTTTATCGCAAGATTCTCGGCAAATAAATCAAAATCCCGTCAGGCAACATCAAGAAGAAAGCTTCTTGATAAGCTCACGGTTGAAGAGCTTCCCGCATCAAGCCGCCGCTATCCCTTTATCGGCTTTGATATGGATAGGGAAGCGGGCAAGGAAATCCTCTTTGTTGATAATCTTTCAAAAACCGTTGACGGTAAGTGCCTTTTCAAAAACGTAAGCTTCCGAGTAAATAAAGATGATAAAATCGCATTCGTCGGAAACGAGCTTGCGATAACTCACCTCTTTAAGATTCTCAACGAAGAGGAAACGGCAGACAGCGGCGAATTTAAATTCGGAGTATCGATAACCACCTCGTATTTTCCGCACGATAATTCCGCATTTTTTGAGGGACACAAGGAGTCTATCCTCGACTGGATGCGTCAGTATTCCAAAGATCAAACGGAAAGCTATCTCCGTGGCTTCCTCGGCAAAATGCTTTTCTCGAACGAAGCTGTTTTTAAGCCCGTAAACGTTCTTTCGGGTGGCGAAAAGGTAAGATGTATGTTCTCAAGAATGATGCTCTTCGGCTCAAATCTTCTTATGATAGATCAGCCGACCGACCACCTCGATCTTGAGTCGATAACAGCTGTTAACCACGGTATGCAAAACTTCCGCGGAAACATACTTTTCTCATCTCACGACTATGAAATAGTTAACACGGTTGCCAACCGAATCATAGAAATCACTCCCGACGGCTGTATTGACCGTATGGGAACTTACGAGGATTTTCTTGAATATAAAAAGGGTGTATAAATCTTACGGATGTCGAAGAAACGTAAGAACACATTGTGAAAATGAGGTAGTAAAACTATGAAAAACAAGTATTTAAATGCTCCTGAATTTTTCAGCGAGGGAATGATGCTCGGTACGGGAAGATTAGGTCTTACCGTGATGGGAGAGAAAAATTTTGAGCTTCTTGCCTTAAATCACGAATCGCTTTCAAGCGGTATATACAAAGACAGAGAGCAAAAATGGGTATCTCGGGAAACTGTAAATGAAATGCGAGAAAAAATTCGTCACGGCGATAGATGCGAGGCAACACTCTTTACCGCCGATGCTATCTCAAATTCAGGCGTCGGATGGGCCGCGCACAGAATTGACCCCTTTAAATCCGCAGGAAAGCTTCTTCTAATCCCGAAAAATACGCTTTCAGGCGATTATGAAAGAGTTCTTTCTACTGATGATGCCACGGTGACAGTATGTCACTCGGGATTCAAATTTACTTACGTTGCCGACTGTGTTTCCGATAAGCTTATCGTACGTATTGAGGGCAACGGAATTCTTGAAGCAAAGATAGACTTCTTTAGGGATGAAAAACTTCGTTACAAGCGTTTTTATGAAACTTCGAAAGACAGAACTACCATATCCTGCTTTTCGGAATATAGCATAGGAGTGCATTTTGAAACGAGAGTTGACATTTTCGGCGCTTCCGCTTCACAAAGCGAAGACGGAGCTATACTGACGATCAACGGAGAAGCGCTTCTCGTAATAGATATAGAGGTAAGTGATTCTCCCGAGAAAAACAGCGAAGCTCTTGATAAGCGCAGACTTGTTCCAAAAAAATATAATGAGCAAATCAAGCCGCATCTTGAAAGATGGGGTAAAATGCGTGATTCTGCTTTCAAAATAGTTGAAAACCGGGCATCCGAAGCGCCCGACGAAACGATAGCTGAGCAAGTTTCCAATTGGGCGGAAAACGGTCTTTCTCCATCGGCGTTGCGTATTCTTGCGGATTTTGATATACATATGTGTATAGCGTCGTGCATAAATGCCAAAGAAGCCTTGAATCTTCAAGCAAGATGGCTGGTTGACGCAGAACCTGCGTGGGACTGCGATTATCACTACGACGCCAACGTCGAGGCATGTTACTGGCCCTTTGATAAAGCGGGACTTTCCGAATGTATGTCGACTCTTGTTCAGCATATGGAGGGAGGGCTTGAAAGCGCCAGAGAGTGCGCTAAAAGAGTGTTTGGCGCTCGCGGCGCGCTTTATACGTTCACGGATGACGTATGGAAGAAAAACACATTCGAAGCGCATCTTTACGATATGTGGATGTGCGCAGGTCCTTGGCTTACCTCACGCCTTTATAAGAGCTACGAATACACGGGCGATAAGGAATATCTTGAGAAGAGAGCGTATCCTTTGATCAAGGAAATTTGTCTTTTCTTTGAGGATTTTCTGTATGAAGACGAAAACGGCTTTTTGCAGATTTCTCCCAGTCAGTCTCCCGAAAACTACTATAAAGAGGCGCGCTCGCCAATGACAAACGCCTACACCTCGGTTTGCGAATCCTCAACCTTTGATTTAATAATCGTAAGAGATATGTTCAATTATGCTATAAGCTCTGCTAAGGAGCTTTGCGTTGATGAAGATAAAATCGAAATTTGGCAAAATATCCTGAAAAAGCTCCAGCCTTTGAGAATAAGCGAGAAGACGGGAAGAATTCTTGAATGGGACAGAGATTTTGAGGAAGCGTGGCCTGACCATTTTCATTTTTCGCCCGTCGTCGGAATTTACCCATCAGGTTCGATAAACGCAATAGATACACCGGAATATTACGAGGCTTCGGTTAAAATGTTCCGCCACCGTCTTGATATGGGAACTCTTACCAATACGGACTGGCCGCTCGCTACTAGCTGGGCGTCGTGTATTCATTCCGTGATCGGAGAAAGTGAAGAGGCGCTCAGATGCATAGAGCGCAACGTTACGCGCTGCACCTGTTCTTCGCTTAATACCTTCCTCGTAAATTCCGTTTACGGTCACGTCTTCCAATTTGAAGGAACTACCACGCGTCTTAACGCTATCATAAATCTTTTTGCTACCTCGCTTGCCGGACGTGTAAGCCTTACGAGACGTTTGCCTGAAAGACTTGGCGGAATAGCCTATGAAAATCTTTATTTAAAGGGCGGCTTCGTTGCGGGGGCAGAATATGATGAAAGCGGAGAATTAAAAAGCGTAAAAATAAAATCAAAGCTTGGAAAGACTCTTAAGCTTATCGGCGAGTGGAAATGTGACGAAGCCGACGTTGAATATGACGGAAAAGTAACGCATATAAAAACGGAGTGCGGAAAAGTCTATACTCTCAAATAATAAACGAATAAGTAATAAAAAGCGGTTGCTCAATACCTTTCGGTAGAGAACAACCGCCTTTTGTTATTTAATCAACGTAAAAATATGTATTAGTATCCAACCTTTTCCCAGCACTCAAACGGAGCAGCAAGTTCTTCGGAAATGTAAACCTGCGTCTTCTTCGTCTGAAGCATGGTGGAGGGAAGGTAAGGAGTGATAGGACCGTGTGTGCAAAGACGGCTTGTCATTCTCTGCCAAGAAGAGAACGTGCCGCAGGTTGCAAGCGCGTGAACTTCAATTCTTTCCTTAGCTCTCATAACGTCAAGAGGGCCGATGGTTGCAGCCTTAGGAGGAACGTTAGCAATGTCACCGGACTGACCGAAAGTACCGTTGAGGGAGTTCTGCATAATGGCCATGGGGTGAAGAGTAACGATCTGCGCGGGCTGGTTGAGCCAAGTTTCGATGTCGCCGTTGCCGATGAATTCAGGGATAGGAACAACGAATGCCATGTGGC
>JAZRGJ010000184.1:0-2757 GCA_045644125.1 Eubacteriales bacterium
GGTTGAAAAAACGTCACTTACGTCTATTTCTCTGTTTAAAAGTTTTCTTCCTATTGTTTTTTGAAAACTAAAGTTTACATTTTCTTCGGTGTCGATTATAACGTATCCAAGCTCGCCAACCTCGTCAAATCCACGTCCGAGAGGCGCTCCCGAATAAACGGCGAATCTCCCGCGGTCAAATTCGTTTGAGGAATGGCTGTGATAATGTCCGAGCGCAAGATAATCTATATCCGTTGCCTTAAGCTCTTTTAATCCGATCTTTCCTCCCGCATCGGATTTATCTCCAAGCTCTCCGTGCAAAACCGCAATGAGCTTTTTTGCGCCGAGCGGCTTTTGAAGCTTTAAAAACATTCCTTTTTCGGTTTCTCGCTTGCCTGCAAATGCAACTCCGTCCAAGGTAAAATAGCTCCAATCGCTTTCGAAAACGAAAAGGTTTTCGGGCAACTCTTCTTTCGTTATTGCGTCCTTTTCGTGATTGCCCGGAAGATAGAAAAATGCGATTTCATGGGCGGCTGAAATTATATCTATAACGCTTTTTTTAACGGATACGCTTATTTTCTCGGTATCAAAAAGGTCGCCTGCGATGATGAATGCGCGGCATCCGTTTTTTATCGCCGTTTCCGTCATTTTTCTGAAATTCAAAAGAAGCTCTCTTTTTCTCTCTTTCGCTTTTTCCTTGCCGAGCTTCGAGTTCATTTTTGAGTTAAGGTGCAAGTCTGAGGTATGTAAAATTTTCATCTTTCGCTCCTTTCAGCGAGTGCCTTTTCTGTAATCGCTCGGTGATATTCCGCAGTTTTTGGAGAATACCTTTGAAAAATACGACTGATCGTAAAATCCTGTTGCGTGCGCTATTTCGTTGATGCTGAGCTCGCCCTCGTCGAGAAGTCTTTTCGCCTTTTCCAGTCTGTATTCCGTTAAAAATTCGCCAACAGTCACCCCGTGTTGCTTTTTAAAGGTGGAGAGTAGGGTGCTTTTTGAGCATCCGAATTCATAGCAAAGCTCTTTTATGCTGATTTTTTTAGAGTAGTTTTCCGAAATGTATTTTTTTGTCGCCTCGCTTAATGAAAGCTTTTTTACGGGAATGGCGTTGGTCATGGTGAGGAATCTTGCGCAAAGCGTCATAATCCTTACGTAAGTTTCCGTCATCTTTCTTGAAATCTTCGGCACGGAGTTAACTGCGTCAAGCGCTTCCTTCTCCGAGCTTGCAAGCTTCGCTATTTTTTCTTTGAGCTGCGCCTTGTCGAGCGCTTCGTCGCCAACTTGTCCCATCATAAGAAATCCCGTTAAAGTTCCAAAATTGTAAAGCGGGCTTATAGCTTCCGTAAGTCCGTGGCGGCACTTATAAATTATTGCGTTTTTCTTATTTTGCGCCTCTCGGCAAGCTTCTTTGTCACATTTAAGGCAACTTTCGAATTCGTCGCGGTTTTTATGCAAAAGCGCGCAAAAAGGAAGTCGAGATTCGGGATATGCGGCTATCTCGTTAAAATCGTTATCGTGCAGCGACATGCGGAAATTCGTCGCTTCGTATAAATCTTTTAGCACTGAAATAATTTCTTCGCGGTTCATAAATTGCCCCTTTTTTGTAAAATACTCGATGAAATGTTCTTTTATACAAATTATTATACTATTTTACCTTGAAATTGTCAATAGAATAAATTACAATATTATTAAAAGTATATTCTGTCTTTAATGTGCGTGCGTCAGGAGGGGAAAAGATGCCTAAAATTCGTTACTGTATAGGCGTTGATCTTGGTGGGACGAATATTGCCGTAGGACTTGTAAGACTTGACACGAAAAGCATTGTAAGACAGTTTAGTGTGAAAACCAACGCTCCGCGTTCTTGCGAGAGCGTTTCGGAAGATATAGCAAACGTTGCAAGGAAGCTTTGCCAAAGAGAGCGAATAAGGCTCTCCGACGTGGAATGGATCGGCATAGCAACCCCCGGTATCGTGAAGGACGGTGTGGTTACCGTGGCTTTCAACCTTTCTTGGACCAACGTTCAGCTCGGCAAAATTCTCTCCGAAGTTACCAAAAGACCGACGTACGTTGCCAATGACGCAAATGCCGCGGCTTATGCGGAAGCTATGTGGGGCTCCGGTCAGGGCGCTAAATCTCTCATTGCCTTTACCCTCGGGACAGGCGTCGGCGGCGGTATAGTGATCGACGGCAAAATTTGGGAGGGTGTAAACGGCTTTGCGGCTGAGATGGGACATACCATACTCGTTCCCGACGGCAGAAGCTGTGTTTGCGGAAAGCGCGGATGCCTTGAGGCGTACTGTTCTGCAACCGCTTTCGTAAAGGAAACCAAAAGAGTTATGCAACTTTATCCCGAAAGCCTTATGTGGAAAGAGGTTGAGGGTGACATAGACCGTGTAAAAGGCAGAACCGCTTATAAAGCCGCTGAAAACGGAGATAAATTCGCCGCTCTTGTCATTAGCGATTTTATTGAGTCGCTTTCTATCGCCGTTGAAAACGCAATAAATATCTTCCAGCCGGACGTCGTTTGTATCGGCGGCGGAATTTCCCGCGAGGGAGAAACGATCCTTGCGCCTCTTCGCGAGCGTGTTTTTAACAGAACTTTCGGCGCTAAGGGAATGAGAACGAAAATCGTTGCGGCAGAGTTTCGGAACGATGCTGGCATCATCGGCGCGGCGCTTCTCGGACTTCAATACGAAAGAAAATAACGTGTTTGCAAATTAAATTTTTCAACATAAAATAACTTTAGACCCCAAGCTTTAAAAAAGAATGCCTAAATGG
>JAZRGJ010000185.1:0-47448 GCA_045644125.1 Eubacteriales bacterium
ACCTCCTAACCTCATCCGATTGTTAACAAGGTGTCGGAATATAACGGAGAGCTCTATACAGCTATATCGAACAGCTTAACATACCCTACCTTATGCAAGATAGAAGATAACGTTTTAGTTCCATTTGCAATTCATCGCGAGCCTTGCACGCATGAATTCCGCTATTTTGTAAATAAAGAAGGAATTTTTGCGATGTATCGTTTCCCACCGGACGATCATAAAACGGGGCATGCAGCTTATACTGTATCACATGACGGCGGAAAATCGTGGAATACAAAAATATTTGAGGACGGAGTTCAGTCGCGCCCGGATATTATGGAGTACTACGGAAAACCGCTCATAGTATATAATTACAAGAGTGACGCGAGTATATATAATTTCCCGAGAATGCATAATTTTCGAAATGCTATTAAAATGGTTTATGATGGAGAAATTGTATTCGACTGGTTTACTAAATACGGAGTTGTTGAACACCAGCTCGTTAATGTATGTGGCGATCTTTACATAGTGTTTTCAAACTGTCCGCAAGCTCTTTCTACCGTTAATGGTAAGGCATGGATTGAGGACGGTGTTCCGGTCGAACAAGGTAAAGAAGCAATTCAGTGGGCTAAAATTGGATATTTGTTTGACAGGATATAATGCGGTTAAAGGAAAAACGAGAGCTTTTGCTCTCGTTTTTTTGTAATTATTATTTTAAGTTTATTTAACTTCGGGTTTCATGGTCGGGAAGAGCAATACGTCACGGATCGATGCCGAGTCGGTAAGAAGCATAACGAGTCTGTCTACGCCGAAGCCAAGGCCGCCTGTGGGGGGCAATCCATACTCAAGCGCGGTAACGTAGTCCTCGTCAACCTCTGCCTTGCAGCCGGGCTCTTCCTTTTTCTTTGCCGCAACCTGCTTTTCGAATCTTTCTCTCTGGTCGATAGGATCGTTAAGCTCGGAGAATGCGTTTCCGAATTCGGTGCAGTTGATAAAGTACTCAAATCTTTCGGTGAAAGCAGGCTCCGTGGGCTTTCTCTTTGCGAGAGGGCTGTTTTCAACGGGATAGTCGTAAATAAACGTGGGCTGAATAAGCTTGTCTTCAACGTATGCGTCGAAGAGCTCAACGAGAACGGTTCCCTTGGTAGCGTTTGCGGGAACTTCAACGTGAAGACGCTTTGCGTCCTCTCTTGCGGCTTCGTCGCTTTCCCAAGCGTAATAATCAACGCCGGCGTACTTCTTAACAGCTTCAACCATTGTAAGACGCTCCCACTTGCCCATATCTATCTCAATACCCTGATAGGTGATGAGAGTTGAGCCGCAGATTTCCGTTGCGAGCATTTTGTAAAGCTCTTCAACAAGGTCCATCATTCCGTAGTAATCGGTAAAAGCTTCATAGAGCTCGATTGAAGTAAACTCGGGGTTGTGTTTCTGGTCCATACCCTCGTTTCTGAATATTCTTCCTACCTCGTAAACCTTGTTCATGCCGCCAACGATAAGTCTTTTAAGGTAAAGCTCCGTTTCAATGCGGAGATACATATCCATATCAAGAGTATTGTGGTGGGTGATGAAAGGACGCGCGGAAGCGCCGATTTCAAGGGGAGTGAGTATTGGAGTGTCAACCTCAAGGTAACCCTTTTTGTCAAGGTATTCTCTTATGAGCTTAAGGATTTTGGAACGCTTGATAAAGGTGTCCTTAACCTCGGGATTAACTATAAGGTCAACATATCTTTGTCTGTATCTTTGCTCAAGATTGGTAAGTCCGTGGAACTTCTCGGGAAGAGGAAGCAAGGACTTTGCAAGAAGAGTTATAGACTTCGTGTGAATGGAGATTTCTCCGGTTCTCGTGCGGAAAAGAATACCCTCAACGCCGACAACGTCGCCAACGTCCCATTTCTTGAATGCGGCGTAAGCTTCTTCGCCAAGATCATCTCTTGAAACGTAGAGCTGGATTTTGCCCTCTCCGTCAAGCACGTGAGCAAATGAAGCCTTTCCCATAATACGTCTTGCAACGAGTCTTCCCGCAATACGAACGGTCAATTCTTCGCCATTTTCGGTAAGTTCTGCCTCACGCTCCGAAAATTCTTTTATAGCCGATACGGAATCGGTCGTAACTTCGTACTTGGTTATTTCAAAGGGGTTGTTGCCCGCTTCCTTGAGCGCGGCGAGCTTTTCACGTCTTACGACAAGCTCGTTCGTGCTGTTTACTTCGGGCGTGTTATTCTGATTGTTTGCCATGTTTTCGTCCTTTCTCGGATAAAAGCTTAGTGATCACGCGCTCTCGTAACGTCAAGCACCTTGATGTGCTGAATCTTGACGCCTTCAATAACAACCTCGTCGCCCGCTCTTGATCCAAGGAGCTTTGCTCCGATAGGAGAAGCATCGGAAATTTTTCCGTTCTGAGGGTCTGTTTCGTAAGAGCCTACTATGTGATAAGTGAATTCCTTATTTCTTTCAACGTTGAAAACTTTAACGATAGAACCAACGCTTACAACGCTTTCGTCTATCTGAGATTCGTCAATAACCTTTGCGTTTGCTATCATTTCACGGAGCTCTGCAATGCGAGCGTGTATTTTACCCTGCTCGGATTTTGCCTCGTCGTATTCGCTGTTTTCGGAAAGGTCGCCGAAGGCGCGCGCGGTTGAGATTTCCTTTTTGTTTTCCTCAACACGAACGTTTACGAGGTAATCAAGCTCATCCTGAAGAGCCTTGAAGCCCTCGGGGGTGTAGGTTTTTGTCTGTGCCATTTTATATTCTCCCAAAATTGATTTTTATTTATTTATAAGTTTTGCGATTTCAGAATATGCCGCATCCTTTTGCGTATCGCCCTCACCCTCTTCAACTGCAACGTCGGGGGTTATTCCTACGCCGTGATAGTTCACTCCGCTCGGCGGATTGTAATAAGCAACCGTCATTGTCACGGATGACTTGTCGTTGAAAAGATAAGTGTTTTGCATAATTCCCTTGCCGAACGTTTTTTCTCCGACAAGAGTGGCGGTGAAAAAGCCCATTTCCGAGAAATCACGGATTGCAGCGGTGAAAAGCCCTGCCGCCGAAGCCGTTGAAGCGTTGCAAATAACGACGCTCGGAAGATTGACCGTGTGCGCATTTTTCGAATACTTCGGGTCCATGTAATTATTGGTAAAGCTTGCGATCATAGTGCCCTTTGGCGCAATATAGTCGAGCATTTCAATAACGGTATCCAAATATCCGCCTGAATTGTTTCTGAGGTCGTAAATTATGCCGCCAACGCCTTTTTGCAAGGCGTCGTCGATTGCTGCTTTGAATTGACTCGCCGTGTTATCCTTGAAGCTTGTGATTTTTATATAGGCAATGCCGCCGCTTATATCGTAAGTAACGCTTTGCTCTGTGATCTGACGTCTGATAATGGTGAACGTTATTTCTTCGCAGCCGCGTAGGACTGTCACGTTAACCGTGGTGCCGGGCTCGCCTTTTATATTCGAAACGGCGGTTTCATATCCCAGAGAGTCTACGCTCTCGCCGTTTACGCCTATGATGTAATCGCCGGGAAGGATTCCCGCATCCTTTGCTCCGCCGCCGTCGTGGACGGTTTCTACGAGCATTTCATTCGTTTCTCTGCTGTATCTTACGGTGACGCCTATTCCTACAAATGAGCCGCTCATGCCGGTGCTGTAACTGTCGTATTCTTCCGCGGTTCTGTATACCGAGTAAGTGTCATCCGACGTTTCAACGAAAGAATGGATAAGCATATCCGTGGTTTGCTCTATGCTTTTAAGTTCTCCCGTGTAAAAATTCTTGATGAAATATTCTCCCGTGATTTTCGCTTTTTCATAAGGCGACGGAAGCTCTTTTACGAATTGCTTTCGATAGAGATTTTCGAGCGTAATCATCTTCGACCTTGAAAATTGAGGGAAGCCCCAAAAATCAAGATAGTCCGCAACCGTGTCAAAGTTTTTTGAAGTAGGCGCTGAAATTTCGGCAAGTAAGTCTTCCGGCGGCTTTGGGGTGCTTGTTCCGCCGATTCCCGACGTGCACGAAGAAAGAGAAATACAAGATGAAATTATTACACTCAAGAGCAAAAATAGTGTCAGTGCTTTTTTAAGTTGCGATTTTATTTTCATAAATCCTCTTGCGGTGTGTCACTAATACAACAGTTTACCCTGCGGCATAGCGCAGGGCAAGCGTATTTATAATTATAACATAATCGAAAATCTGAAAATGTCGGTTTATGTAAATCAGAATTTAGTGGGTTTGCTGGTGAGATATTTCTTAACCATAAGAGCAACCTTGAAGGTTACTGCGTGATCAAATTCACGAAGATCAAGTCCCGTAAGCTTTCTGATTTTTTCAAGTCTGTAAACGAGGGTGTTTCTATGTACGAAAAGCTTTCTCGACGTTTCGGAAACGTTAAGATTGTTTTCAAAGAAGCTCTGAACCGTCATAAGCGTTTCTCTGTCAAGAGATTCGAGAGAGCCTTTTTTAAATACTTCCTGAAGGAAAATCTCGCAAAGAGTGGTGGGAAGCTGATAAATAAGTCTTCCGATTCCGAGGTTTTCATAAGACATAACGGGCTTTTCAATATCGAAAACCTTTCCTACTTCAAGAGAGATTCTCGCTTCTTTATAAGCTCTCGCAAGGTCTTTGAGGTTCGTAACAATAGAGGAGATACCTATAAGTATCTTTGCGGAATGTTCTGCGCTTACCGTCGTAAGCATATTGTGAGCAAATTTTTCTATCGCTTCGTTATCGTCGTCCGATTCAACCTCTTTTACGATAACTATATCCTGCTCGCTTATGCTTATTACGTAATCGCGGTTTTTGTCATTTACGAATTCCTGAACGATTTCGTAGGGCGGAGTTGAGGTCGTGCCCTGGAACTTTATAACGATGACGGCGCGGGGCTCGTCATTGCTGAAATGAAGCTCGTTTGATTTGATGTAGATGTCGCTGGGAAGAATATTATCAAGAATGATATTCTTAACAAAAGAGCCTTTATCGTATTTTTCGTCGTAAAGGTTTTTGATGCTTCCGAGTGATATGGTAAGTATCTGAGAAGCCTTTGCCGCTGTTGCGTCGTCGCCCTCAACGAAAACGATGCAATCGTTTTTGCCGCCGCTCGTGATGTAACGGTAGGTGTAACCCTCGAAAACAACGCCCTCTTGAACGTACGAAAGCTCCTCTCTTATTCTTTGGCGGCCTTCTCCGATTTTTGAAAGATCGCTTGAAGCGATGATTATGCCGTTTTCGTCAATAACGCCTATCGTTCTGTTGAAAACGTCTTTCATCTGGTGAATTATCGTTTGAAAAAGTCTATTTGACATACAATATCTCCGTAAGAGTTTTTTCGAAGAAAACGCCTATTTCTTCCCTGAATTTCAATCGCAAAGAGCTGTTTCGCAGGGGCGCCGTGCTTCGTTTTGTAAATACTGTACTATATTCTAACGCATTTTTTGATATTTTTCAATACTTTTTTCAAAAAAAATTGCGAAATAAACAAAAAAAATAACAAACGCTTGTGCAATTTTGTATTTACTTTAACAAAAAAACAGCGCTCTCCAATTCTATTTTATTGCAAAAAACGCATAAAAATACCGAAAACGCAATCAAAAGACTGCGTTTTCGTGGAAATTTACTGTTTAACTTTTGGAAAATCGATAACGTCGACGGTTTTTCTTTCTTTATATTTCCCTCTCGTGAAATCGGGGAATTCTACGGGCACGGAGCCTCCCTTTATGGATTCTTCCGAAAGCGCGGTAACCGCCATCCATGAAACGGCGTCGTAAACGTCTATCGGCATCGGAAGCTCTCCCGCTACGCACTTTATGAAATGCTTAAGCATAATGAAATCCATTCCGCCGTGGCCCGCCTTGGTCTGCTCCGGCGTTATGTTCTTCCAGTCGTCAACAAGATAATCCTTTTCATAATCCTTTTGGTTGAAATAAATATCCGTGGACGGCACGGGAGCTGATTCAAGTTTTCTTGCTAACTCGTCCGTAACGACAAGTCTAAGTGTTTGGTTATAGTAACCGCCGGTTCCGCTTACCGTAACTCCTCTTTCATAAAGACGGGGAAGCGTCGTATCAAGCTTTAAGAAAACGGTTTCTCCGTTTTCGCACTGTATCATAGTGGTCGTAACATCACCCTGCTTGAAAACTGCGTCGCCGAGTCTGTCACGGTATTCGGGCTTCGACATTATGTATTCGTGCATTCCCTGCGCCTTTGAAGACATGGAAACGAGCTTCACGAATCTGTTTCCGGAGTTTATGTCAAGGATTTTTGCGATAGGTCCAAGCTCGTGAGTGGGATAGTTTTCGCAGTTGTGCTCCATATACTCCTTGAGTCTGTAGTGGCCCGTGTCAATTCCGCTCGCAATTTCCTCACGCACGTCGTGCGCGTAGTAGCCTTGGCAATATGAAATATTTCCGAGCGCGCCGTTTCTTACAAGGCTCGTTGCAAGAAGCTCGTCACGGTTATAGCAGCAGTTTTCAAGAAACATAAACGGCGTTTTCGTTTCTTCGTAGCAATTTACGAGCTCCCAACATTCTTCAAGTCCGTGAGCGCCGCCAACCTCAATTGCAACGGTAACGCCCGCCTTCATTGAGGCAAGAGCGATTTCAACGTGAGCGTCCCAGCTGGTTGAAACTATTACGGCGTCAACGCCTGATTTTAATACGTCGTTATAATCGGTTGAGCAAAACGGCATCGCATGCCCTTTTGAAGTAACGATTTTTGCCGCCGCTTCAATTCTTTCGGGGCGAAGATCGCAAAGCGCTGTAACGATAACGTTATCGGAATTTCCGAGAATATTACCGAGAAGTCCGATGCTTCCGTCTGCCATTCCGTAAGCTGCGCCTCGCTGGCCGAGACCTATTATACCGAGTTTAACTTTTTTCATATTTTCCTCCAAAAAAGTTGTTATATTTTTGATTATACCGCAAGGCGAAAGTTAAATACTTGGGTTATTTGATTCGTGAAATGTGATTTTCTTGAAAAAATTGATAAATCATTCCTCAAGCTCAAAGAAGTACGAAATGGCGGAAAGAGCGTAGCTTGGCGCCGTTTCGCATCTTAAAATTCTCGGCCCTAGATTTACCGGGATAAGCCCTGCGTTTTTTGCCGCCTCGGCTTCTTCACGGCTGAAGCCGCCCTCGCTTCCAACGAGCAAGGATATGCTTTTTGCCGTTTTGTTTTCGTTAAGAACTTTTTTAAAGGATTTCGTTCCGTCGCCCTCGTAGCAGAAAATGGGAAGCTCGGATTCCGCAGCCGCCCGAAGCGCTTCTTTATATGATAAAGGAAGAAAAACCTTTGGAAGAGTCGCTCTTCCGCATTGCTTCGCCGCCTCTTCTGCGATTCTTTGGAAGCGCGCGTTTTGTTTTTCAGCCTTGTCAGCGCTCGGCCTTTTTATGCAACGGGAGGATTCGAAAGGAATTACTCGCGAAGCTCCGAGCTCCACAGCCTTTTGTATTACGATTTCGAGCTTATCGCCCTTGGGATACGCCATGAAAAGACTTATATCGACGGGGGATTCCGTTTTTCCGTCGCTCGTTGATATTATTTCGGCTAAACATTCCTCGTCTCGAATTTTCGTAAGACGGCAAATATGCTCGTGCTTTGCCATGTCGCAAACGGTTATCTCATCTCCCACCGCCATGCGAAGCGAGCGCGCTATGTGAAAAGCGTCTTCACCCGAAATCGTGACACGTCCCTCGTCAAAAGCATCGTTTGGTGCAAAAAATCTCGGCATTTCTTTTTCCTAGACGGCCTTGACCATAATGGCAAGCCAGTCGTTTTCTCTTTCTTCTCTGACTACGGTGAAACCGTATTTGTTTGCGACCGCAATAACCTCTTCTGCTCTCGGCGCTATTATTCCCGAAAGAATGAGCGGAGCGCCGTCTTTAAGATAAGGCTTGATGTCGGGCAACATTCTGATAAGTATATCCGCAACGATGTTTGCAACGCAAAAATCGTATTTTCCCATAGACGTATCAACGCCTGCAAGAAGATCCGAAATTCCGACGGAAATATTGTAGCATCCGTCTGCCTCGGCGTTTTCTTTAGCTACCTTGACCGCAACGGGATCTATATCGTATGCGTTGGAGTGGCGCGCTCCGAGCTTGGATGCGCAAATTGAAAGAATACCCGAGCCTGTACCGAGGTCGAGCACGAGCTCGCCTCCCTTGATTTCGTCCTGCATCATTTTCATAACGAGTCGTGTCGTTTCGTGAGTGCCGGTGCCAAAGGCCATGCCGGGATCCATTTTTATTATGATTTCACCCTCACGAGCTTCGTATTCTTCCCAAGCCGGCACTATCGTAACCTTGCCGAGAGGGATGGGTTTGTAATATTTTTTCCAAGCCTCCGCCCAGTCGTCCTCTTTCATTCCCTCGACGGATATTTCAACGTCAACTCCGAGAAATGAAAATCTTTCTTTAAGAAACGCTACGTATTCTGCCAAGCTTTTTTCTTCGGGAACGAATATTGAAACCTTGACGTGCTCTTTATCTCCGTTGAGTATTGCGTCGTCAACGAGATCGCCGTACATTCCGTTCAAAGTAAAGTCGCTGAGGTCCTCTATCATAAGCCCGTTGTCGAGCATGCTCATAACTGCCGAAACCTCTTCAAGAAGCTCGGTTTTCGCCTTAACGGTAAGCTTGTTCCAATTTCCTGCCATTTTATTGCCTTTCTCTGACCGAGGCCACGTCTTTTTTTATTTGTTCTGTGAGCTCGTCTTTATCGTTAAATCTTTTTTCTTCTCTTAAATAATCTATAAGGCGGATGCGCGCTACTTTTCCGTAAACCTCTCCCGAAAAATCAAGGATAAACGTTTCTGCGTGCACCTCTCTTGCCTCAAACGTCGGGCATTTTCCTATATTGGTAAGCCCCGTGTAAGTTTTTCCGTCTATAAGCACCGCGCTGTGATAAACGCCCTGCTTTATAAAAGACTTGTCGGATTGCAAGGATAAGTTTATGGTCGGCATACCGAGCTTCTCGCCCCTGCCGTCGCCGTGAATTATTTCGCCCTCAATGAAATACGGCTCTCCGAGAAGCTTTGCGGCAAGCCTTGGGTTGCCGTTTTGAAGAAGCTCTTTTATAAGGCTCGTTGAAATTTTCATTCCCGAAACGCTTTCGTCGGGGATGAAAAGGCAGTGCTTATTTCTCTTTTTCATAAGCCCGGAAAGCGTTTTTGTATCGCCCTCTCGGCCTTTGCCGAATCTGAAATCAAGTCCGGTAACCGCAAGCTCGGTTTTTAAGGTGTCTAAAAGAACTTCGAGCACGAAGCTTTCAGCGGAAATGCCGGAAATCGTATCGAAATCAGCGTATATTACGTACTCCGCTCCCGCTTTTTCAAAAAACTCGGTTTTGATGTCGGTTGAGTATAGCCTCGTCGCTCCTTTCGGAAGCTTGTTTTCCGAAAAGAATGTGAAAACCACGAGCGGTATTTTTCTTTTTTCAGCCTCTTTTTTTGCCGAAGCGAGAAGCGCTCTATGGCCTAAATGAACTCCGTCGAAAAGCCCGAGCGCAACGACGGCGGCAGAAAAGTCGGGTGTCATATCTTTGGAATACTCGTATATCTTCACTTTTCCGCCTCCTTTTTCTTTCTTTGTTAATTATAACCAATAGATAAGAAAATGTCAATGGAGAGAAAATAATATAATTAAAATATTTCATTTGACAAATTCCACTCTTTGTGTTAAAATAAAGCTTGTATGACAATATTATATTAACCAACTTTGGAAAAATAACGGAGGATTTATGAAACTCAATTACAAACGCACAACGCTCGTTGGATTTGCATTCTTTCTGATCCTGGCCTTCTGGGGCGCTTACGATGCAATTGTCCCCCTTGCTCTTACTAACCATTTTGGACTTCCTCAGGGTTTGTCCGGCGCCATTATGTCGCTGGATAACGTTCTTGCGGTATTTATGCTTCCTATTTTCGGAGCGATTTCCGATAAAATCAATTCAAGATACGGAAAGAGAACGCCGTTTGTTTTTATAGGAACGATAATTGCCGTAATTGCTTTTATATGCCTTACGTTTGTTGACAACGCGCAACTTGCCAACGTTTTCGAATCGGGCGAAAATATTCCCTTGCTTCGAAGCGAAGCGCAAGCGGCCCTTGAAAACGTTCACGAACTTTATAAAAACGGTGAAATCGATCAGGCAACTCACGAAGCTATGCGTGAAACTGCGGAGTTGCGCCTTAGCGAAATCGACTCTCTTACTTATGAAATAACGAAGGCTAACATCGCTCCTTTGATCGGTTTTATTGCGATTCTTCTCGTGGCTCTTATAGCCATGGCAACGTTCCGCTCGCCCGCCGTTGCTCTTATGCCCGACGTAACGGTAAAACCTCTTCGTTCTAAGGGTAATGCGATTGTCAATCTTATGGGAACCGCCGGCGGAATTATCATTCTCGTCTTCGGTATGATTTTCGGTACTTCGAAAAATCTTTATATGGAATACACCGGGTACGTTATTGCTGTTTGCGCCGTAATGATTGTGGCTCTCGTGATATTTATGCTCTTCGTTAAGGAAAAACTGTGGGCAAAAGAAATGCAGGAAGAAACCGCAAGGCTCGGTATTGAAGAAAGCGCGGAAGAAGAAAGCTCAGAAAAAAGAAAGCTTTCCAAATCGGAATTTACGTCTTTGATTCTCCTTCTCGCTTCTGTTGCTCTCTGGTATACGGGATACAATGCGATAACGAGTAAATACAGTGTTTACGCTACTAATATTCTCGGTTTCGACTACAACCTCACTTTGATTGTAGCTCAGGCGGCGGCTGTTGTTTCCTATATTCCCGTCGGTATGATCGCTTCCAAAATAGGAAGAAGAAGGAGCATACTTATAGGCGTTGCGATTCTTATGATTTCGTTCTTCGCTGCATCGTTTATAAACTCTGCTTCAAGTCCCGTTCTTATGTATATTCTTTTTGCAACCGCAGGCATCGGTTGGGCAACTATCAACGTAAACTCGTTCCCGATGGTTGTTGAATTGGCAAGGGGCGGCGACGTAGGAAAATATACCGGTTATTATTACACGGCTTCCATGGCGGCTCAGATTGTAACGCCTATTTTATCCGGATTTTTGGTTGAGCAGGTCGGCTGGTCGATATTCTTCCCCTATGCGGCGCTGTTCGTAGCGCTTTCATTCGTAACGATGTACTTCGTTAAACACGGCGATTCAAAAGCCGAAAAAGTCAGCGCGCTTGAAGCTCTTGGCGGCGCAGACGACTAATAAAACGAAAAGGACCGAATTTTTCGGTCCTTTATCTTGAAAATATGTGAGGTTTGTTTATGAAACCATGGCAAATTATACTCATTTCGGCAATCGCAGCAGTCTTGCTTTTGTCATACTTGGTTTTTAGAATTCTTATTAAGCCGAATAAATACCGCTCGGAAATGGGAAGCTTTAAAAACGTTCGTTATGCGCACCGTGGCTTGCATAACTCCTCTGTGCCCGAAAATTCAATCGAAGCTTTTTCGCTTGCCGTTGAATCCGGCTTCGGAATAGAGCTTGACGTAAGGCTTTCATCTGACGGCGAGCTTATGGTTTTTCATGACGAAACTCTCGACAGAATGACAGACGTCAGCGGAAAGTTTGACGAATTTGGGGCTGATGCGCTCGGAAAAATAAAGCTTCTCGGAACGGAAAACACGATACCGACGTTTCGTGAGGTGCTTGAGCTCGTTGACGGAAAAGTTCCGCTTCTCGTTGAGATAAAAGAGTTTAACGGCTCGTTTGCCGTCACCGAAAAAACGGTCGATATGCTTCGTGAGTACAAAGGACCGTTTATCGTTGAATCGTTCAACCCGCTCGTTATCGGCAAAATAAAGAAACTTGCGCCGGAGTTTATGCGCGGATTTCTTTCGCAGGATTTTTTAATCGAAAAAGGATACAAAACGGCGAAATATTTCCTTTTGAAAAATATGCTCTTTAATTTCATAGCTCGCCCCGACTTCATAGCTTACCGTCATAGCGATTATGACGTTTGGGCTTTGAAATTTATTAAAAAGCATTATAAAAAAACGCCCCTTATAGCGTGGACCGTCGAGAGCGCCGAGGACGATGCTGCGGCGGTGAAAAACGGTTTTTCGGGCGTTATATTCCAGTATTACAACCCGGAAACTAAGGTTTCCTTGGGGGATGAGGTAGTTTAATGAAATTTCCTTTGGTCGCAACCTGTCTTTTTGGGCTTGAGCATCTTCTCGGTGAAGAGATAGATGCGCTCGGCTACGACAGAATAAATACAATTGACGGCAGAGTGACGTTTATGGGTGACGAAGAGGCTGTTACTCTTTCAAACGTTTTCTTGCGCTTTGCCGAGAGAGTTTATATAAAGGTCGGCTCTTTTAAAGCCGAAAGCTTTGAAGAGCTTTTTGAGGGAACGAAGGCGCTTCCTTGGTCGGATTTTATAGGCAAAAACGACGCTTTCCCCGTAAAAGGTCATTCAATTAAGTCGAAGCTTTTTTCTATCCCCGACTGTCAGGCGATAATTAAAAAAGCCGTTGTAAAATCGCTCTCAGAGCCTTACGGAATATCTATATTCCCCGAGGACGGAGTGAAATATCAGATAGAGTTTTTCATCCTGCGTGACGAGGTGACTTTGATGATAGACACCTCGGGTATTCCGCTTCATAAGAGAGGCTACCGTAAGGAATCGAATTCTGCGCCGATAAGAGAAACGCTTGCGGCGGCTATTGCCGCAACCTCCCGTCCGAGAGAAGAGGTTCTTTTCTGGGATCCGATGTGCGGAAGCGGAACTATAGCGATTGAAGCGGCAATGCTTATGAGAAACATTGCGCCCGGCGCAAACCGTTCTTTTGCCGCAGAGGAGTTTCCTTTTATAACTAAACAGCTCTGGCGGGACGCTCGTGAAATGGCGAAGGACGGAGAGATTAAATCGGATTTCGAGGTTTTTGCAAGCGACATTGATAAAAACGCCGTAGCTCTTACGGAGAAAAATGCCAAAAACGCAGGCGTTTCCGACAGTATCCGCTCTTTTATCATGGATGCGAGAAAAATATCAAACCCCGGCAGACGTGGCACGATAGTCACTAATCCTCCGTACGGAGAGCGCCTTGGCTCAAGACGTGAGGCGGAGGAGCTTTACCGTGATATAGGAAAGCATTTTCGCTCGCTGTCGCCGTGGCAGGTTTACGTTATTACGTCGCACGAGGGCTTTGAAAGGCTTTACGGAAAACGGGCGGATAAGGTGCGAAAACTTTACAACGGCATGATCCCCGCATACCTTTATCAGTACTTTAAGAAGTAAAATTCTAAATTAGTACTTTATTTCTTAACATACATTTAATAAAATAGATGTAAAATAAATGTAAGATTTATAATACTGAAAGGTTTTATTTCCTTTATGACGAGAAAAATTAGCGCGCTTTTGCTTTTTGCTGTTATGATATTTTCCGTTTTCTCCCTTTCGTCCTGTTATCTTTTTGATTCGGGCGTTGTCGGCGGATTGGTTTCCGGAACTGACGGAGATACGAATATTACGGTAGAAGGCGGAGATACGAACAATATAACGATACAAGGCGCGGAAACGGGCGAGGTGATTGCCGCAAGCAAGGCTCTCCTCTCTTCCGTGAGCATTATATGCGAGTTCCGCGGAAAGCTTATACAGGGAGTGGAATCCGAGTCTTACTACACTTCCGGCTCAGGCGTCATTTATAAGCTTGACAAAATGAACGGAACTGCGTATATTATCACGAATTATCACGTCGTTCATAATGACCGCTCCAACGCCCCGAACAAAATAAGCACGAATATAATGGTTATGCTTTACGGCCAGGAATACGAAGATTATATGATGAATGCAATCTACGTTGGCGGCTCGGAGCAATACGATATTGCGGTTCTTAAGATAGTTGGCAACGCTCATCTTATTTCAAGCTCCGCCACGGAAGCGCAGTTTGACGATTCGAACGCCATATCCGTGCTTGAAAAGGTTATTGCGATAGGAAATCCCGGTGGAAACGGTATTTCCGCAACCGTCGGATACGTAAACGTGGATAGCGAGGAAATCGATCTTGACGGAGATAAGCAAAAGGATTTCCGTGTTATAAGAACGGATGCTGCCGTAAACAGCGGTAACTCCGGAGGCGGTCTTTTCAATCTTGAAGGTAACGTGATAGGTATAGTCAATGCGAAAATGGCTAACGAATCCGTGGACAATATAGGTTATGCAATCCCCTCCAACATTGCAAAGGCAATCGCCGATAATATCGTTTTTTATTGCGACGGAACGATGGATGAATCGCCGAAGCGAATCCTTATGGGAATAACCGTAACGCATAAAGATCTTAAAACGAAATACGACGAGAATACCGGCGCTGTGATTCGTTATGAAACCGTAGTTATTGAAAACGTTAACGACGGCGCTCCCGTTGAGGGCTTGCTTTTCAAGGGCGACGTTATAAATTCTATAACCATAGACGGAAAAACCTACGAGGTGAGCAGAATATTCCACGTCGTAGACAGCATGCTTAACGCAAGGCTTGAAAGCGCCGTTGTTATAAACATTACACGCAACGGTCAGACGATGAACGTTGAAATTCCAATCAACGAACAAATGCTTACCGAAATTGATTAAATAAAGAAAAAACAAAGCCTCGCCGAAATGGCGAGGCTTTGTTTTATGTAATACCCAAATTAGTCGTCAAGAAGTCCAAGGTCTCTCAAAGGATTGGACGTGGAGCCGTACGTTATGAAAGGTGAATCAGCATCTGCGCCGAAAGAAGCAAGCACAACGTCTGCGCTAACGGATATTATTTCAAGTTCAAGAGATTCGTACTTTTTCACAGTTAACCCTCCAAAAAATTGAAATACGCATAAAGACACGTATAATCATAATTCTGTACTGTTATTATACTACCTGAATATTTGATTGTCAAGTACATTTCTAAAAAAATATTTTTAATATGGGTATTTTGTTATAAATAACAGACTGAATTGTTAAAAATGCATAAAAACGACTGTGCTCTTAAATATTGACTTGATGGGGCGTTTGTAGTAAAATATTGTTAGATAGATTGCGATAAAAATCAATAAGAGAGGATTTAAAATGAAAGAGTGGTTAGTGGCTTTGATTGTACTTTCGTCCGTTGCGGCTGCAGCGCTTCTTGTTTTGTTGATTGCTTATCTCACGTATCGGATAGCGTTTTTTTCCGACAGAAGAAAAGGAAATGACGCGTATATTAAAAAGATCATGGAGCGCCACTCCGAATATAAGGACGTTTTTGAAGCGCTTCTTAAAAACCTATACGACAGCGAATGTGAGCGAGTTTATATAAAATCCAAAGACGGACTTCGTCTTTCGGCAAGATATTATCATAAAAAAGACGGCGCGCCATTGCATATACTGTTTCACGGCTACAGAAGCCGCGCCGAATTTGATATGTCGGGCGGAAGCTACGAGTGCATGTCGCTGTCGCACAATGTGCTTCTCGTTGACCAAAGAGCGCACGGCGAGAGTGAGGGAAAAAGCATAAGCTTCGGTATAAACGAGAGATACGATCTTCTTTTTTGGTGCAATTACGCAAAAGAGCGCTTCGGAGACGACGTGAAAATCTTCATATGGGGCATATCGATGGGAGCGGCAACGGTTTTGATGTCGCTTGACTTGCCGCTGCCGAAAAACGTTATAGGAGCGGTTGCCGACTGTCCCTATTCTTCGCCGGAGGATATAATAAAGCGTGTTGGAAAAAGTATAAAAGCGCCGATTTTTCTTCTCTTCCCGTTTTTGAGGCTTGGCGCTAAGATTTTCGGAGGATTCCGACTGGGCGAATCTTCTGCGGAAAAATCAGTTGCGGAATCGAAAATTCCCGTTTTGCTAATACACGGCGAAGCCGACGGTTTCGTGTCCTGTGAAATGAGCGAAAAAATTGCAAAAGCGGCTGAGAATTCCGGTGTTGATTTAAGATTTTTTAAATTTGAAAACGCCACTCACGCAATGAGCTATCTTCAGGACGCTGAAAAATACAGAAGCGTAGCGTTTGATTTTGTTAATGAAATTCTCGAAAGGAACAAATGAAATGTACGAGATGAAAATTGGCGATAAGCTTTTCGGATTTCTTGTAAAAAGAAAAAAGGAAATCAAAGATATTGATGCGGTTATGTACGAAATGGAGCATGAAAAGTGCGGCGCAAAGCTGATTTTTCTCGACCGCGAGGATGAAAATAAAACCTTTTCCGTCGGATTTAAAACCATACCCGAAAACTCCACCGGAGTTTTCCACATTATCGAACATTCCGTTCTTTGCGGCTCGAAAAAATTCCCGGTAAAAGAGCCTTTCGTTGAGCTTCTTAAAAGCTCGCTTCAAACGTTCCTCAATGCTATGACGTTTCCCGATAAGACGCTTTATCCCATCTCTTCGAGGAATGATAAGGATTTTATAAATCTTTCCGACGTCTATCTTGACGCGGTATTTAATCCGTCGATGCTTACGAATAAGTCCGTCTTTTTGCAAGAGGGCTGGCGGCGTGAATTCGATGCGGAAGGAAAGCTTTCTTATAACGGCGTAGTATTCAATGAAATGAAAGGGGCGTATTCCTCGCCCGAAGAGCTCGGCGAAACCTTAATCACGGAAAAACTTTACAAAAACTCGTGCTACGGCTATGACTCCGGCGGTTGCCCCGAGGCAATCGTTGACTTGACTTACGAGGATTTCGTTGCCGCTCATAAAAAATTCTATCATCCGTCCAATGCGTATTTCTTCCTCGACGGAAGCTTGAAGCTTGAAGAAATTCTCGCTCTTATCGAAACGTATATAGGCGACTCTGAAAAAGCGGACGTTTCATTTGAAACGGGCGACGCTTGCCCCGAAGCTGCGTCGACGAGTGAGATTGAATATGAAATCTCATCCGAAGAAAGCGAGGAAAACAAATCCCGACTCATTCTCGGTTTTCTTGCGACACGCTTTGACGAATGTACGGAAAAGCTTGCTTTGGAGGTTGTTTTTGACGCTGTTGCCGGCGGAAATGAGTCCCCCTTGCAGAAAGCGGTGCTCGACTCCGGCTTGTGCGAAAAAATGAACGTTTCAGTTAATTCTTCGAGATTCAGAAACGATATAACGGTTGAATTTTGCAACGTGCGAGACGGGTGCGAGGAGGAGCTTTTTTCGCTTTTCCGAAAAACGCTTGAGAATATCGTGAGCGTCGGAATAAACAGAGAGCATCTTGAAGCTTCGATGAATCGCTTTGAATTTAATCTCCGAGAGCGTGACCTAGGCGGGCTTCCTATCGGTGTTGCGTTTAATATCGCCGTTTTCGATACCTGGCTTTACGGAGGCGACCCCGCCGCATCGCTTGAATTCAGCGAAGACTTTGAAAAGATTCGCAAGCTTGTCTGCGAAGGCTATTTTGAAAGTCTTATTAAAAAATACGTTCTTGAAAATGAAAAATGCGCAAGGCTCATAATGCGAGCGTCGTCAAGCCTCGGAGAAAGGCGCGCGGCGGAGGAGCAGAAATCTTTGCTTGCGGAGCTTGAGAGGCTCGACGCACGGGAGATTGAAAAAATCAAAAGAGAGAGCGACGAGCTTTCGGCTTGGCAAAATGCGGCAGACGGCAAAGAAGCGATCGACTCGCTTCCAACGCTTGAAATTTCGGACATTCCCGAAAAAAATAATCCCGCGCCGATTGAGGTTCTTGAGGGCGGCACTCTCATACGCCACGATATGAAGCTTAACGGAATAAGCTATACCGAGCTTTTCTTTGACGTTAGCGATACCGACGAGGATGAGCTTTACTTATTGCCTCTTCTTGCGGCTATGCTTAAAAGCTCGGGGACGGAAGAAATGGACGCATTCTCTTTCCAGAATCTTATGAAGCGAGAGCTTGGCTCGGTAAGCTTAGCTCCGATTGCTATCAAGAATAACGGCGAATCGAGAGTTTACCTGAAGCTCGGGATAAGCCTCATGGATGCAAAGAAAAAATCGTATATAGACATACTTAAAAAGCTTCTTTACAAAACCGAATTTTCGGACAAAAACACGCTTTCAAATATAGTGCGCCAGGTGAAGATGATGCTCATGACGGGATTTTCTTCCTCGGGCAACGCTTATGGCGAAAAGCGAGCTCTTGCTTACCGTGATTCCGTTTACGCAATCCGTGAAAAGCTTTCGGGATACGAGTTTTACGTGAAAATCAAGAATCTTGAAGCAAATCTTGATTCCGAAACAGACGCTCTTGCCGAGAAGCTCGACGGATTGAGAAATAAAATCATTTCAAGAGAGAGGCTCACTCTTTCGATTGCAGGAGAACGTGACGAGGCGTTTGAAAAAGAAATTTTCGAATCCTTGAAAAGCGACGGCCGCAGTCCTTCGCCCTCCCCCATTTTGCCTCTTGGCGAGAAAAACGAGGGAATTGCCATTCCCTCTCGCGTGGGATTCGGAGTTTCATGCGCAAAGCTTTCCGAGCTTGGAAAAAGCGTCACAGGCGCGATGTTGGTTGCGGATATGATACTGAATTTCGAGTATCTTTGGTGCGAGGTGCGAGTTAAGGGCGGCGCATACGGCGTTGCTCTTCGAGTGCCAAACGACGGCGCGGTTTCCTATTCTTCATTCCGTGATCCTTCACCTGAAATCTCGCTTGACGTGTTTAAAAACGCTCCTGCTTTTCTGCGTGAATTCGTGAATACGGGCGTGGATTTGAAAAAATATATTATAGGCGCAATGGGAGAGTTTGAGCCCTATATTTCCGCTCCGCTTAAAGCGAGCGTTTCCACCTCTCATTACCTTGCGGGCTATACGGACGAAAAGCGCGCGAAGTTGCGCTGTGAGATTCTTGAAACCGATGAAAAGGCGCTTCTTGAAGCGGCAGACACGCTTGAGGCTCTTTCCGAAAGATTTTCCTCGATTTTGGTTGCCCCCAAAGAAAAAATAAGCGCAAAAACCGTGCTTTACGTATAATAAAACAAAAAAGGTTAGCGTTGCCGTTTGGCAAGCGCTAACCTTTTCCTTTTGAAAAAAATATCAAAATTTTGCTTTGTATTCTTCTCTTCTGCGCCGCTTTCTATCTAATCTTCCCTTTATGAATTTTTCAATTTTTCCACGGAAGATCTGCATCAGCATTGCAATGAAAATGCTTGGCGTAAGAATGATGATGAATATTAAAAGATTTTCTTTGAGCGGCGCAAGGTGGAACATATCGTCGAGAACGACTATGCTGAAAACGGTTATTGACGATATAAGAACGGCGGATATTGAAACCACGGCCGCGCGCCATTTCGTGTAAGGCGTGCAAAGGCAGAGAAGGTTGATAAATCCTATTATCGTAACGAGCGCCATTGCCATTGCGTTTCTTGATCCGATATTTACTCCCGACATGAATTTTCCGAGAAGAAGAAGCACGAAAACGGGAGTTGTGAGAGCGATGGCGTTAGGAATACTTCTGACCAGAGCGGCATCTAAGAACGAGCCCTCTATTCTGTTGTTGTTCGGTTCAAGCGCAAGAAGCACCGAGGGAACGCCTATAATGCAGAATTCAAGAAGCAAAAACTGCTTCGGCATGAGCGGGAAGCTTGATACCGTGAACGGTATGAGAAGCGATATGAAAATCGTGAAAAGGGTTTTCATAAGATAAAGAACCGCTGACTGACGCACGTTGTTGATGCAGCGTCTGCCCTCTCTTACTACGTCGGGCAAAGTTCCGAAATCCGAGTTAAGAAGAACTATCTGCGAAACCTTTCTCGCAACCTCGCTTCCGTCTGCCATTGCGATGGCGCAGTTGCTTTCTTTGAGCGCCAAGGTGTCGTTAACGCCGTCGCCCGTCATTGCAACGATGTGGCCGTTGGTTTTCAAGGTCTTTATAAGAAGAACTTTTTGCTCGGGGGTAACTCTTCCGAATATCGTGTATTCTTCAGCCGCAAGTATAAGCTCCTCGTCGGATATGGATTCGCAAGAAAGGAATTTGTCGGAATTCTTGATGCCGACTCTTCCGGCAATGGTCGAAACCGTTTCTGCGTTATCTCCGGAAATTACTTTGAGAGTTACGCCTTGGCTTTGGAAGTTTGCGATAGTGTCGCGCGCTCCCGGACGGATAGTGTCGCTTATGGCTATAAGCGCCAGCGGCGAGCCTACGTCGCCAAGCTCAAGGTGCCGAGCTACGAGAAGAACTCTTTCGCCCTCTTTTGCGTGGCTTGAAATGTAATCCTCCATGTCTTCACGGACGGGGCAAGGAACGAAATGAGGCGCGCCGACCGAGTATATGCCGAGGTCCTGTATCGAAACTGCGGAATATTTTCTTTTCGATGAGAAAGGGATTTTTTCAAGCACCGTGTGCGAAACGTCTTTTCCGAAGCGGTCTATAAGAGCCATCGAAGTGTTGTTTAAGCTTCCCTCCGAGCCCTCGATTGCCGCCATCAGAGCGCAAAAATCCTCTTCGCTCGTTCCGTCGAGAATTTTGATGTCAACGACGGTCATGGTGCCGTCGGTGATAGTGCCCGTTTTGTCAAGGCAAACGACGTCGGCGCTTGCAAGCATTTCTATCGAATACATATCTTGAACGAGCGTGCGCTTTCTTGAAAGATTGATAACGCTGAGCGTCAAGGTAAGAGTTACGAGCAGATAAATTCCCGAGGGAATCATTCCAATTATGGAAGCGCAGGTCGCAACTATGGTCTCCGATATGTCGCGCGTGTCGATGAAATTAAAAACCGAGAGCACGAGTGACATCGGGATAAGGAAAATTCCGATGATTTTTATAAGCTTGTTAAGCTCGTTGAAAAGGTTTGACGAGGGAGCGGTGAAGCTCTTTGCCGCCTTTTCTATTTTGTGTATGTAATTATCACGTCCCACGTGCGTTACTTTAACGTAAATGCTTCCGCTGACGAGATAACTTCCGGCAAGGACTTTATCTCCCGGCTCTTTTTTTATTGCGTCGGATTCGCCCGTAAGCATACTTTCGTTAGCTTCCGCAAGGCCGGATATAACGACGGCGTCGGCGGGAATTTGTCTGCCCGATTCTATAAGAACGACGTCGCCGAGCACTATCTCGGTTGCGTTTATCGTCGTAAGCTCGCCGTCACGGATAACGGTTGCTTTAGGCTCTGTTGACATCGAGAGCTTTTCAACCGTCTTTTTAGCTCGCATTTCTTGCGCCGTCGAGATAATTACGTTTGGTAAAACGACGGCTAGGAAAGTGAGGTTTGAATAGCTTTTTGTGAAAATTATAAGAGCGGTAACTATAGCCCAAACGAGATTGAAGTACGTGAAAAGATTGTCGGTAAGAATTTTTCCGTAGCTCTTTCCGACTTTTTCATTAGCGTTATTCACTTTTCCTTCTGCCGTAAGCCTTGCCGCCTCGTCTTTTGTAAGACCTTCGGGGATGCCTTCGACCTCAACAACGTTGGTTATTTCCATTGCTTTAAGCTGTACCGCCTCTGTGTTATGTAATAAATATTTTAACACACATATAAAGTTAAGTCAATGAGATAAGTGAAAAAATTTTAAATAAAAGCTCTTGACAAGCGTGAGAATTTGTAATATACTTTAGGAGTAATATTTCAATATCAAAGACTAAGACGAAGAGAGTAACTGTCACGGTCGTATTCAGCGAGTCGGGTATGGTGAGAGCCGATATACAGACGGATTAGTGAAAATCACTTCCGAGTCCCTTTTTTGAAAAATGAGTAGAAAAAGGCGCGGGCTTCGCGTTACAGAAGCGAATATTGTCAGATATTTAATAGGTGGTATATCCCGTTTCATATTGTGAAGCGGGTTTTTTTATTGATAAAATATTCCCGAAAGGAAAGGCTATATGAAAGAAATTTATTCAAAGGTGTCGACGAATCTCAATTTCGTCGAGAGGGAGAAAGCGACCAGACGCTTCTGGGAAGAAAACTCCATTTTTGAAAAGAGTATTTCCGAAAGAGAGGGCGGCGAGAATTACACGTTCTATGACGGTCCTCCCACGGCAAACGGAAAACCTCATATCGGTCACGTTCTTACAAGAGTAATAAAGGATATGATACCGAGATACAGAACTATGAAAGGTTGTCGCGTGCTTCGTAAAGCCGGCTGGGATACCCACGGTCTTCCCGTTGAGCTTGAAGTTGAAAAGAAGCTTGGTATCGACGGAAAAGAGCAGATTGAAAATTACGGACTTGAGCCTTTTATAGCTCACTGTAAAGAGTCTGTATGGAACTATAAAGGAATGTGGGAGGACTTTTCCGGCACCGTCGGCTTCTGGGCAGACATGGAAAACCCCTACGTTACTTACACGAACGACTTTATTGAGTCGGAGTGGTGGGCGCTCCGTCAAATCTGGGATAAGGGGCTTCTCTACAAGGGATATAAAATAGTTCCCTATTGCCCGAGATGCGGCACTCCCCTCTCATCTCACGAGGTTGCGCAGGGATATAAAACCGTAAAAGAGCGCAGTGCTGTCGCAAGATTTAAATGCGTTGGAGAGGATGCTTACTTCCTCGCTTGGACGACTACTCCCTGGACTCTTCCCTCGAATACTGCGCTTTGCGTAAACCCCAAGGATACTTACTGTAAGGTTAAAGCAATAGACGGCTATACCTACTATATGGCTAAAGAGCTTCTTGATTCCGTTCTTTCTCCCCTTGCGAAAGACGGCGAAAAGGCTTATGAGATAATCGAAGAAATGCCCGGCGAAAAGCTTGAATACAGAGAGTACGAGCCTCTTTTCGCTTGCACGGGCGCTGAAGCTGAAAGACAGAAGAAAAAAGCGCACTACGTAGTTTGCGACTCGTACGTAACTATGTCCGACGGTACGGGTATAGTTCATATCGCTCCCGCATTCGGTGAAGATGACAGCCGTGTCGGAAGAAACTACGATTTGCCTTTCGTTCAGTTCGTTGACGGAAAGGGCGAGCTTACCGAGGAAACTCCTTACGCCAGCGTTTTCGTTAAGAAAGCAGACCCGATGGTGCTCGCAGATCTTGAAAAAGAGGGCAAGCTCTTCTCCGCTCCGAAGTTCGAGCACGAGTATCCTCATTGCTGGAGATGTAACACGCCTCTTATCTACTACGCAAGAGATACTTGGTTTATAAAAATGACAGCGGTAAGGGATAATCTTATCCGCAATAACAATACGGTTAACTGGATTCCCGAAAGCATCGGTAAAGGAAGATTTGGCGACTGGCTTTCGAATATTCAGGACTGGGGACTTTCCCGTAATCGCTATTGGGGAACTCCTCTCAATATCTGGGAATGTTCATGCGGCCATCGCCATGCAATAGGCTCTATCGAGGAGCTTCGCAAAATGTCTGATAACTGCCCCGAAAACATTGAGCTTCACCGTCCTTTCATAGATGCGGTAACTCTTAAGTGCCCCGAGTGCTCGGGTGAAATGAAGAGAGTGCCCGAGGTTATTGACTGTTGGTTTGACTCAGGCTCGATGCCCTTTGCTCAGTGGCATTATCCCTTTGAAAACAAAGAAATGTTTGACAGTCAGTTCCCTGCGGATTTCATAAGCGAGGGCGTTGACCAGACTCGCGGATGGTTCTATTCGCTTATGGCAATATCGACTCTTATCTTCGACAAAGCTCCCTATAAGAACGTTCTCGTTCTCGGCCACGTTCTCGATAAGGACGGACAGAAGATGTCCAAGTCCAAGGGCAATGCGGTCGATCCCTTTGAGGCGCTTGAAAACTACGGAGCGGACGCTATCCGTTGGTACTTCTATTCGAACTCTGCTCCCTGGCTTCCCAACCGTTTCTCCGGCGAAGCCGTCGTTGAAGGACAGAGAAAGTTCATGGGCACTCTTTGGAACACCTACGCATTCTACGTTCTTTACGCAAATATAGACGGCTTTAATCCGACGGAATACAAGCTTGACAAATCCTCGCTTTCCGTTATGGATAAGTGGATACTTTCGAAGCTCAATTCCGCTGTGAAATCCGTTGACGAATGTCTTGGAAGCTATAAGATAACCGAAGCGACGAGAATTCTCGAAGGATTTATCGACGAGCTTTCCAACTGGTACGTTCGCCGCAGCCGTGAAAGATTCTGGGTTAAGGATATGCCTACCGATAAGGTGAACGCATACCTCACTCTTTACAATTGTCTCGTAACGATAGCGAAGATCTCATCTCCCATGATTCCTTTCATGGCAGAGGATATATACAGAAATCTCGTATGCTCGGTTGATAAGTCGGCGCCCGTGTCAATTCATCTTTGCGCTTGGCCCGAGCTTGAAGAGGATATGATAGATAAATCGCTTGAAGAGAACATGGACGAGGTAACCCGTGTCGTAGTTCTCGGTCGCGCGGCAAGAAATGCGGCTAATATCAAAAACCGCCAGCCTATCGCAAAAATGTACGTAAAGGCTGAAAAGGCGCTTGACGAAAACTTCGTTTCTATTATTGCGGAGGAGCTTAACGTTAAGCTCGTTGATTTCACCGATAACGTAAGAGAATTTACAACCTACAGCTTTAAGCCCCAGCTTCGTACAGTTGGTCCGAAATACGGAAAATTCCTCGGCCAGATAAAAACTTGGCTTCAAGGTCTTGACGGTAACGACGCTATGGACGAGCTTGAAGCAAAGGGTGAGATAGGCTTCGACGTAGGAGCTGATCACATCTCTCTTACCAAGGAAGATCTTCTTATAGAAATGTCACAGAAGCCCGGCTTTGAATCGCTCAGCGATAGAGGCGTAACGGTGGTTATGGATAAAAATCTCACCCCCGAGCTTATCGAAGAGGGTAACGTAAGAGAAATTATATCCAAGATTCAGACTATGCGTAAGGACTCCGGCTTCGAGGTTATGGACAGAATTAAGCTCGGCTTTACCGGCAACGCTGAAATCCTTGCAATAGCAAACAGAAATTCTGCGGAAATCATGGACGAAACCTTGGCTGACAGCCTTGAAGAAGCAGTTCTTGAATTTTCAAAGGAATGGAACATCAACGGCGAAAAGGTAACGATCTCCGTTCAAAAGGTTAAATAAAACAAAAAGAGGCAGAGGCGCTGATTTGCGCCTCTGCTTTTGTAATTACTTTATTTTTTCAATCGTTGGAATCTCTTTTAAGTATTTTCTTAAAATTTCCTGTTTGAAACCGCCGTTTTCGATTATTTCTTTGTAAAAATATGCGCTCGGCTTCGGTGTTCTTTCAAAGGTTTTGAAGTTGCAATCGATAAGACCGAATCTCGGGAGGAACGATTCCCATTCGTAGTTATCGATAAGCGACCAGTAGAGGTATCCCCGTACGTCGATTCCGGATCTCATGCTTTCTTCAAGCGCTTTTAAATAAAGAGTAATCCAAACTATGCGGAATCTGTCGTCGTCACAGCTGCAACCGTTTTCGGTGATTATTACGGGCTTATCCGTAAGTCTTGAGAGGTTGGCAATAACACATTCGGGGTTGAATTCCTTGAGATAGAAATTCGAATCTATCATGTCCATTCTGCACGTGTCGTATTTTATTCCGATGCCACGCTCGTTTCTGCAATCTGCCAAACGGCGCACGTAGGTGTTTACCGACCAAAAATCCACGGAGTCCTTTACTTCCCTATCGTAAATTGCGTTTCTGTACGGGAATACGATTTCTCCCGTTCTCACGGCATGGAAGAAAAACTCGTTATTGCACATATCAAAATGCTCCGCAAGGTGCTTGTCCCATTTATCGTGAGCGCGGTAGGGCTGCGAATATATCAATGCGTGAGCCGTGCTTACGGGGGCTGATGAATATTTCTTGATTATATGGTATCCTCTTGCGTGGAATATTACGGAGTTGAGCTTGAAATCAATGTTCGGATTAAGATTGTGCTCGTTTAAAACGTTCCAATAATCAACGTAAGGCGCAATTTTCGGCACGATATATTCTGCGTATCTCTCGAAATATTTTAAGTTTTCCGCATTGGAAAAACCGCCTAATTTATCAAACCACGTGGGGTATGAGATATGCACTAAAGTTGCAAAAACCTTAACGCCTTTTTCTTTAAGCTTTGCAAAAAGCTTGACGTAATGCTCCGCCGCTTCTGCGTTGAATTCGCCCTCGCGCGGCTCTACTCTGCTCCACTCAACGCTCGTTCTGAACGCCTGATGCTTAAAATCCGTGACGAGCTCAATGTCTTTTTCGTAAAGCTCGTAGCTATTGCAGGCAAGCCCCGATTTTTCCTTAAAGTCATTGTCCATTTCCATTTGCCATCTCTGGCTATGTACGTTGTTGCCCTCCACCTGATGACCGGCATAGCCCGAGCCGAAAAAGAAATCCTTGGGGAAGGAAAAATCCTTAAGCGAAAAAATATCAAACATATAAAAGCGCCCCTTTTTCCGTTTTATTACATTATAACAGACAAGAAGCGAAAACTCAAGTCCGAAATTTGAAATTTCAAGTCTTAAATTTGAAATTCAACCGGCGGCACGGTAATAAGCGTGAAAATCGGCGGCGACAATAGCGAAAAAGAGTCTGCGCCCTTAGGCAAAAAAGTATAGGAAAGCCGTCAAGAAAGTGAAAAGAACGCTGATCGGCGCTCGCGGAGAGCTTCGCGCATTTTTGAAGCGGCGCCCCGGTTTTGTACTTGTTGACGTCGCTGAAGAAGGTGGCGACCACGTGAAAATCACGCTGTAAATATGAACCCGTGTTAAAAAAACAAAAAGCTTTGGGAAATCCAAAGCTTTTTTATTTTGCTTGATTTTGTAAATTTTAGTTTACAAAGCCTATTTTTCTTCTTACCTTTGACATCGTGCGCTTTGCGTAGTAGGAAGCTTCCTCTGCGCCGGCTTTCATAACGGATTCAAGAAAAGCCTTATCCGCAATAAGTCTTGAGAATTCGTCTCTTACGCCCTGAAGTCCGTCGGCGCAAGCCTCGCCAACCGCAAGCTTGAAGTCCCTGTACCCCTTGCCGTCAGATTCTCTTTCGATTTCCTCAAAGGTCTTACCCGTGAATGCGCGGTAGATAGTCATAAGGTTTGAAACGCCGGGCTTGTCCTCGGAGTATCTGTCCTCTGCCTCGGAGTCGGTAACCGCTTTTTTGAATTTTCTCATAACGTCGTCTTTCGAGTCGAGAATACAAACTACGGCGTTCTGATTTTCGTCAGACTTCGACATTTTTGTCGTAGGCTCTGCAAGCGACATTATTTTCATAGTATCTTTTGCGATATATCCCTCGGGAACGGTGAACGTATCGCTGTATATCTGGTTAAAGCGCATAGCAACGTCACGCGCAAGCTCAAGGTGCTGCTTCTGGTCTATACCAACGGGAACTACGTCTGTTTGATAAAGAAGAATATCTGCCGCCATAAGCGCGGGATATGTAAAGAGGCCCGCATTGATATTCTGCGCATTCTTTGCGCTCTTGTCCTTAAACTGCGTCATTCTTGAAAGCTCGCCGAACATAGTGTAGCAATCAAGAATCCAACCGAGCTCGGCGTGCCCCGGCACGTGTGACTGAACGAAAAGCGTGTTTTTCTTTTCGTCAAGGCCGCAAGCCATATAAAGAGCGAGCGTTTCGTAAGTTCTGCGTCTGAGTTCGGCGGGTACTTGTCTGACGGTTATTGCGTGTAAGTCGACAACGCAATAGAACGTTTTATATTCTTCCTCAAAATTTTTGAAGTTTTTTATAGCGCCAAGATAATTTCCTATGGTGAGATTTCCGGATGGCTGAACGCCCGAAAATACTACCTTTTTGTCCTGAAACATAGAAAAAATCCTTTCTAAACGGTAATTCATAAAGGCATTATACAACTCTTTCTCCGATTTGTCAAGTAAGTATTTATAGAAGCTTCTAAAATAATATTTTATTTTTAATAGATTTATTAATAATTTGTTTACATTTATATGCTAAAATATTATACTGTACGATTATGACTTTTCATCCGAAAGGAATTTATTATGGTAAGAGTAGAAAATCTCGTAAAGCGCTACGGAACCAATTATGCGCTTAACGACGTTTCATTTGAAATAGGCGAGGGCGAAGTAGTTGGACTTCTCGGCCCTAACGGCGCCGGAAAGAGTACCGCAATGAATATTATCACGGGCTATCTTTCGACAAGCTCGGGCGCGGCTTATATTAACGGCGTGAATATACTTAAGGACCCTATAGGCGCAAAGCGCAATATAGGATTTTTGCCGGAGCAGCCGCCTCTTTATCCCGAAATGACGGTTGGCGAATATCTTAACTTCGTATACGAGCTTAAGGGCGTTGAAATGCCCCGTGAGGAGCATATTAACGAAATTCTTGGAACTGTCAAGCTTATCGACGTCCGTGACAGACTTATAAAGAATTTGTCAAAGGGTTACAAGCAGCGCGTCGGCATTGCGCAGGCTCTTGTAGGTGATCCCAAGATCGTTATATTTGACGAGCCCACGGTAGGTCTTGACCCGAAGCAGATAATCGAGGTAAGAAATCTTATAAGAACGCTCGGAAAGCGCCATACGGTAATTCTTTCAACTCACATTCTTCAGGAAGTACAGGCTGTTTGCGAAAGAGTTATCATAATCAACAAGGGTAAAATCATCGCAGACGAAAAAACCGAGGATTTGACGAGAACTATAGAAGAGGGCTTTAAGTATGAAATAAAAATCGTCGGCCCGCAAAGAGAGGTTCTTTTCGCTATCGAGAGAATTAACGGAGTTAAAAACGCAGTTGCAACGGGTGAGCGAGATGCGGATTCATACGCCTATATCGTTGAGAGTGAAAGAGGAATTGACGTAAGAAAATCGCTCTTCTCTCTTTGCTCCTCGAGAAACTGGGCGATACTCGGATTATCCGCTGTCGGCACTGATCTTGAATCTATTTTCATAAGACTCGTTGACAGAGCAAACGGCGTGAACTCAAATGGAAAAAATGAGAAAAGGAGAAAGGCTCACTGAGTCCTGACAATACAAAATGGGTGCAATATTTAAAAGAGAGCTTCGCTCCTATTTCACCGGAGCGATAGGCTACGTATTTTTGGTTCTCTATCTTGCGGCGGGCGGCGCTGTATTCTGCTTTACAACGCTCTTCTCGATGTCTGCCGAGGTTTCAAATTACTTCATTTATATGCTTATCTTTTCCGCTGTCGCGCTTCCTCTTTTAACGATGAAGTCGTTTAGTGAAGAAAGAAAAATCAAAACCGAGCAGCTTATTTTAACCTCCCCCGTTTCAATAAGCGCTATGGTTTTCGCTAAATTTTTTGCGGCTTATATCATGTTTGCCGCATCTATGGTTTTAACGTCGCTTTATTTCCTTTTCCTGATCCCCTACGCAACGGTTAAGATAGGTCTTCTTTTCGGAAATCTTCTTGCGATTTTGCTTGTAGGCATGGTATTTATCTCAATAGGACTTTACGTGTCCTCCCTTACGGAAAACCAGCTTGCCGCCGCAGTTGGCACGATTGCGATTATCTTCGCATTTCTTCTCGTCGGCGCTATAAGCTCGCTTATTCCCTCTTCGTACGGATTAAGATTCGTGTTTGATTTCTTTTCGGTTTTCAAACGCTTCAGCGGTTTTGCTAACGGATATTTTGACATAGCGTCCTTGTCGTACTATCTTTCCGTATCGGCAATATTCCTTTATATGACGATAAGAGTTTACGACCGCCGCCGCTACAGCTGACTTACGGAGTTTTTTATGAAGAAAATATTAAAGGAAATAAAAGGGTTCTTCAATAAAGACAAATGGTCGTCCGAGGGCATTTTTGCGCTTGTTGTGGCGCTTGTCTTCGTGTTCAACCTGCTTTTGACAGCCATCGTTGAAACGTTCGGTCTTTATATATACGAGAAGGACTCTACCGATTATTCCATTTCGGGCAATACCGACCATCTTTTCGAAGATGCGATAGCCGAGGGAAAAAAGATCAAAATATCTTTCTGCATGGATAAATTCGACAACGAAGGATATATCGATCACGAAACGGGTAGGCTCGTTCACAAGACTGTTGAGGAGTTTGCCGAAAAATACCCCGGCTTCATTGAAATTGATTTTATAAACGTTATGACCCGCCGCAATAAAGACAATAAGCTCGTAGATCTTGCGAAGTATCAAAAGGATATGCGAGGCGAAGAAACCAAGGTGCTCAAAACCTCGGTTATATTTGAGTGCGGCGATAATTACCGAGTCGTAACCGACCTTTACAGCACGGCGGGCTTTGCGGATTTCTATACGCTTGACGGCTCGGGCAATCTCACCTCGTATAACGGCGAGGAGGTTGTTGCCGCTATGATGTCGTGGGTGCTTCAGGATAAGCACGAAACGGTGTATTTCACACAGTATCACAGCGAAACGGTTGATATTGCGTTTGCAAATCTTCTGGTTTGCGCAGGCTATTACGTTGACGTTATAGACCTTAAGAATGATAAAGAGGTCGACAAGGAAACGGGTGAGAAAGTTCTCAACAAAAAGCTCCGTGAGGCCGCAATGGTTATCATTTCAAATCCGAAAACGGACTTTGAAAGAGGCGCTGTAGGCACGGGCATAGTTTCCGAGATCGAAAGACTTAGAAGTTACGTTAACGGCGGCGGAAACCTTATGGTAACGCTCGATCCTTACGTGAAAAATCTTACGGTGCTTGAGAGCTTTATCGCAGAATACGGAATATCATTCTCCACTTCGACCGACAAGAAAACCGGCAGAGTTGCGAGAAATATCGTTAAGGATTCCTCCGGCGCTATAACTCTTGACGGATTCACCCTCGTTGCCGAGTATGCCGATAGCGATCTTGCCGAAGCGATAAACGACAAGGTGTCGGAATATTCAAACGGCAACGTTATAATAAGAGAGGTGTCGGCGCTTGAGCTTTCCGGCAACGCAAAGCCGCTTCTCATCTCATCCGCCTCCTCCGAGCTTGAGGCGCACGGCTCCACGGTTGACGGAAAAGGAAACTATACCTTAGCCGCTTATTCCGACGTGGCGCTTGAGGGTGGCGGAAGCGCCAAGGTTTTCGTAGTTCCCTCAATATATCTTGCGGTATCCGATGCGCTCGTGAGCCGCGAATATTCAAACAAAGACTTTATTTATGCGCTTTTTGAAGAGTATTTCGGAAGCGGAAACGCTCCCTACGGCTGTAACGACGTGCTTTACGACAGCTCAACTCTTGAAAATCTCACCATGAAAAACGCAAAAATATACACAGCCATTATAATGGCGATTCCCGTGGCATTGGCTGTCGTGGGAACGGTAGTAATCGTTAGAAGACGGCAAAGATAACGAAGAAAGGATGTAATGAATGAATTTCTCACTCTTTAAGGGTAAAAAAAGAACGTTGATATTTACTCTTATAACAATGTTTTCCATAGTTATTCTTCTTGTCGGCAATCTTTTCTTAACCTATTTTTCACCTATTAAAAGCTTGTATTTCGATATGACCTCGGAGAACTTTTACACTCTCAGCGATCCAATGAAAAGCGAAACTGCGTTTATCGACGAGCTTCCTTCCGGCGAAGAAAATCAAATTAAAATAATCTTCTGCGCAAAGCCGGACGTTTTAACCGAATCGACGGTTACAAGACTTACGTATTTTATGGCTCTTAAGCTCCAGCAAAGATATTCAAACGTCAAGGTTATATGCGAGGACGTGACTTTAAATCCCACGGCTTTCGCGCAGTACAAGGCGAATTCTTTGACGGAGATAAAAGCGAGCGACATCATAGTTTCCTACGGCGACAGATACCGCATATCTACCGCCGCAAGATTCTGGCTTTACGACCAAGGCTCGTATTTCTCCTACAACGGTGAATACCATATGGTTGCAATGCTTAAATCCGTAACCGCCGTTGAAAAACCTAAGGCTTATTTCCTTACGGGACATGAGGAAACCGTTTACAACCCCGCAGACCGTGAATCGCCGATGAGCATTTCAATGCAGAGCTTTGCGGACTTGCTCTATGAAAGAGGCCTTGATATTGCATTGCTCGATTTAAGCGATCCGAAAACACCCGACATCCCCGAGGATTGCGTGCTTCTTATCATCAACGATCCCAAAATTGATTTCCCCACCGATCAGACGAGCTACGACGAATTTGGAAAATTTTCCGAGCTTGATAAGATAGACAAATATCTTGTAAGCCGTCAGGGCGCGGTAATGGTTGCCAAGGATTACAGAATAACCAACCTCACCAATCTTGAAAGATTCCTCGGTGAATGGGGCATAGGATTCAGCGACACTCTCATTAAAGACGAGGGCGCGTCGCTTGATGATTCTTATACGGAAATTATAGCGGAATACAATACGAACCAAGAAAATTACAGCTATGAAATATACGGCGAGTTTGCCTCCATGTCCAGCGCTCCGAGAATGATATTCAAGGATACGGGATTTGTGAAGTGTACTTACAATGAAAGCTATGCAACCCAAGAGCAAGGCACTATGAATACGTCGAGAAGCTACGCCGATTTCCTCTTTACCTCAAATACGGCGGAAGCGTTCGCAAAGAACAGCGACGGAGAATACCGTGACCTTGCGGGCGAGGCGGGTAAATACGACCTTGCAGCTCTCGTCGTAAGAAACAATCTTCACGACACAGAGAACGTAAACAAAATGTCTTATCTTTTCTGCGCTAACAGCAAGAGCTTTTTCTCAAACGACGTTATAGGCAACGCATACTACGCCAATTACGACGTAGTTTCTTCGCTCGTAGAGAATATTTCACGTCTTGACGTGTACGGCTCAAGCGCTCTCGGCGGCGAGTCGCTCAACTCACCTACTTACGGCGGAAAGCAGATTCACGCATCCGTGCTTTCAAACGAAGTCGTGAACGTATTTTCTCCCGATGCGAAAGAAATAATTGAAACTAACAACCCCATTACCAAATTTGATAAAACTGTTATTTCCATAATAGTTTTCGCATTCCCCGTTGCGATTGCCATTTGGGGTGTTGTCGTCAGAATAAGACGTAAATTCCTTTGATTTATAAGGATTCAAATAAGGAAAGGTTCAATTTCAAGTATATATGAAAAAAATTGAAAAGGAAAAACGCATATCGAAAGGGCTGCTTGCGATAATTCTCTCCGTAGCTCTCGTCCTTACCGTTGCGGCGGTTATCATTATCAGATATGCGATAGCTCCCAAGGGCGCAGGCGCGGCGGAAAAGATTCCTCCGGTGCCGCTTGAGGGCGAAGGTGTAGCCAACGGAAGCCTTATGGCTTATCCTTTAATGGAAGAATCGAAAATTCAGTCCATCGTTATTGAAAACGATTTGGGTAAATTCGGTATGAGCCGTCCCGACGGCGGAGGAAACTTTATCCTCTATTACGACGACGGAAAGGGAGGATTCACCGAGTTTAGACCTAATATATGCGACGTTGACGATGACTTCAGCTATTCGTCGCTTTATTCCGTTGAAATGAACGACGGATTCGGAGGCGTAACCAAGCTTAAATATCTTTGCATGGCTCTTATGTATCCTTACGTTGAAGAAAGAATCGAGCTTATCCCCGAAGAAAAAGACGCGCAGCTCGACGCTTACGGTCTTGCGAAGGGGGAATACGAAACCGTATATTTCTCTTATCTCGATGAAAACGGAAACGAAAAGTCACACGAAATACAAATAGGTGACAAAACCTCTCTTGAAACGGGATATTATCTTAGAGTCGACGGAAGAGATTGCGTTTACGCAAGCTTCCAGAATCAGTTTGATTACGCTTTGGGCGACTTCTTCTCGTTTATCAAGCCTCTCGTCATCTCTCCCGGTATTCCGGAAGATACCGTAATAAGCGCATATCTTACCACGAATTATAACCAGTGGAAAAACGAAGTGCATAATAAAGATGGCGAGCTTGTAGAGCCCGGCTCCCGTGTTATCGTTTTCGCTGATACTATAGTGCCCGTTGACAGAAGCATTAAGGATTTTGTTCAAGGCGGATATATAAACGACAAAGGAAAAAGTATTGAATTCGACCTGTCGAAGCTTAAAGGAAAGGCAGAATATCAAAGACTTATAAACGCTCTTTCCGGTAAAGCCGTTTCAAAAGAAAACTTGCCAAACGAAATCGCAGTTACTCTCGTTGGCGGGGGCACGGCAATTGATTTCGGCGAGGCGCTCGGGTTGAGATACGACTACAGTATAGTTTCGATAGAGGCTATTCTTACGGACGACGGTGAAATTTCCGCGCCCGGCACGCCGGTCGGCTCGAATAATCTTTTGAAGATTTCTTACAGATTGAAAATCTCCGGCGAAGAAGCTTCGCAAAACGTTCTTCACGCGGTGGTTGATTTGACGGACGCAGAGCTTCCCGAAAGCTTCAAAGCGGCTTTGAGGGCTGCTTCGGTAGGAGAGCTTTCCGAGCCTATAAACCTTTGCGTAGATTATTCCAAAGCCAACGCTCACAAGCAGAGCGTAAAATACGTTATAACCGAGCTCGTATCGGTGTTTAACGAAAAGGGAATCGAAATTCCTGCCGTAACCGATAAAAGTATCGTTACTTACAGATACCGTTTCATGATAAACGGCAAATACGATGACGAAGAGCATCTTGCAACCCTCAATCTCGGCGCGGATACGAGCGAGGCGGGCGCAAAGATAAAGGCGGCGCTTAAAGGCAAATCTCCGTCACGCGAGAGCTTGTCTATAGTCGCTGACGAATATATCGAATATTGCGAGTATTTCAAGGACTTCGTCACTTATTCAATCAAAAAGGTTGAATATTTCGTAACGAAAAAAATCGTCAGCTCATTCCGCTTCCAAAACAGATCCGAAAGAGATCCCTTTTTCGGTGAATCCATTTACGAAAATACTATCGACGAAGTTGCCGGCGATGACAACGCGTCAAAAAAATATTCAATATACGGTCTTAACAACGCCGTTTGCCAGAGGGTTGTAAATATTCTCACGGGTATCAGCGAGGATTCAAGCTCCAACCCGACGGGACTTTCGGGAACGGAAACCGTTGCCGTCGGTCTTACGCCCGAGATTATGGAAAAGTACGAGCTTTATGCGTATACGGTTTACTTTGAGTTGCCGCGCGGCATATACGCCGTGGAAAACGAAGCCGAAGACGTAGTTGACGACTATGCGTGGTATGAAATTCTCGGCTTTACCCTCCATATAAGCGAAGAATTTGAAGACGAAATAACAGGAGCGAAGTACAGATTCGTAGCCTCCGACCTTTACGACTTGGTAGCGAAAGTGGACGCTGAAAAGTTCGTATTCTTGAAATACGACTTCGTAAACTTCTTCGCAAGACGTGAAATGATGCTTACCGACGTTGCGTATATGCAAGAAGCAACGTTTGAGCTTTGCTTCGAGAACCTTAAGGGTGTTTACAGAATGTATCTTAATCACGAAGAGGTTTATTGGGGCAATGACGGAAAGCGTTATGAATACGAAGACGACGTTCCCGAAGGCGTTGGAATTGAGAGCGATTTCGACGAGATAACGGTCGTTGTAAGCCCTATGGGCGATTGCACGCCAAACAAGCTTGTCGATTACATTAACAAGCACACGTCGTCGGGCCTGGTTTCGCTCACGCAGCTTTATAATAAGCATACGGGCGACGGAAAAAACAATGTTTTCCTGGCAAACGATCCCCTCGGCACCTCTAACTTCAAAAAGCTTCTTGAAAATATATATCTGACAGGCTACAGCGGAGTAATTTCCGAGGGCGAGCAGGCAAAAATTCTTGCGAGCAACGCTATGGTTTTCAGAATGTCTTACAAGATTGAATCGTCTGCAGACAGATACGTGTACGAGTTTTACCGTTACGACGAAGGTCGTGTAATGGTCAGACTTTATCAGGCAAGCTATAACGACGAAACGAACACGTATTCCGCTCCCACGACGGCTGTTTCGGATTTTTACATCTCAAATTTCGCATTCAGAAAAATAGTAACCAATTTCGTTAAGCTTTTGAACGTCGAGATGATAGATCAAGAAGTCGGCTATCCCGAATGAATCACTCCATGTTTGCAATAAATACCGATTTGATTACTGATAAAGCTCGAGATTTTTGCAAAATCTTTAAATCGACATTTAATTGATATAAAGGAAACGTTAGTATGAAGAAGATAATCGTCATTTTGATCGCTGTTATTCTAATTATAAGCATTGCTTTGATAAGTATTTTTTCTTTCACACGCAATAAACCCGACAACACGGATGAAGAGAGCGAGGATGAGTATTACAGCATTGCTGACGAAGATAGCATGGCTCCGTACGCAAGCTTGAAGGACAAAGCCGCTTTTGAAGCAGCGTTAAAGGCTCTTGTAATTGAAGACAGTGAATACGCAAAGGATGAAGCTGAAATAGAGAGCGCGGCTTGGGAAACCTTATATAATGATTTTGCCTTTGCATGCGTAAGACAAGGCGTAAGACAAATTACAGGAACTCCTTCGGCAAACGCAGTTGTCTTTTATAACTACTACTACACCTATACCGATTCAAATAACACAGTCTATTATTTCAACGACAACATGAGGTCCGATAAATCCGTAAGCGTTACGCTCGGCCTCAAAGATCTTACCGATTTTGAAAAGCAGCTTAAAGACGTTATTACGGCTACGAAGATAGACGATTACGTTTATTCCACCAGAACTACCGGCGTTGCCCGGGAAAACGACGTAGCATACGTTAGCTATACGCTTGAAAAAAACGTTGAAATTGATGGAGTAAACAAACAGGTACGTTATACGGTCGTTAATGAAAGAATAGAGCTTAAGCGCGGGACCTCGGCTTTTGTTGATTATCTTATCGATAAGAACGTAGGAACGCATATCTCAGATTTTTCAGACGCCGGTTTGGGCGAAACGTACAAAAACATCAAGATCGCATTCGTTTCCGGCGGAAACGAAATATGCGCTGTTAAAGAAGTTACCTATACCGAAGAAAAGAAAGTTCGTGACATATACGGTGTTGAGCATAATCTTAAGGATCAGGAGCTTACTTATCATATATATCCCGTTAATTACGTAGATGTTCCTGAATTTACCGCCGAAAACTTATTAAACTTCGTTTTCGGCAAAGACATTACTTATGATGCCGTTGAACAAATTCTTTTCGGCAAGAGCTTTTCCAAAAAAAGCGAGGAAGAAAAGAATGCAATTCTTATTAACTACACAGCCAATCACTTGACAGGCTCAAACGTTACACTTAAAGATCTGGTTGAATCACTTAAGACTTTCCATGCCGAATATGAAGCGGCTCTTAATATGTATTATAAAGCCAAAGCTGATGAAGATACAAAAAGGGCGCTTGCCATGACAGCTGAAGCAAAGTTGGCTGCGGCAAATCCCGATGATGCGAATTACAATGATTTGCAAAAAGCGCTTGACACCGCAAGGTTTGATCTTCAAGTGGCAGAACAAGCTAGCATGGCCGCTGAAAAGCGCTTCGAAGAAATGGAAAACGGAAGAAACGATTCCGTAAATCTCCTTGTGCAAATTACCAACGCTAATGCAAATGCCGGCGTAGGATACAATCTTATTGACGGTTATTTTGAATTAGCTTGTGAATATCTTCTCGATCGTTACAACGAAGATATCAGAGCGAAGCTTTCCGAAGAGATTTCAAAGCTTTTTGATGAGCACGTAGAAATCAAAAAGCTTCCCGAAAAGGCTCTTGAGTCGGCAGAAAATGAAATCGTAGACGGCTATAAACGAAGCTTCAATAGTGACATGGATCCCGACACGGGTAACAGCTACTATTCAGATTTTAACGGCAAATTCAAGGAATTCCTCAAACAAAAGCTTAATGCGTCAAGTTATGAAGAAGCTATGAGCATAATTGCGCAAGAAGCGGAGGACGAGGTAAAAGAAGCCGTTATTATTTACACTCTTAGCGAAATATACGAAGTCCTTGCAAGCGATAAGGAGTTCGAGGAGTATGTTGGCAGCGATATGATGACGCAAATTTCCGTGACTTGGTACGGAGAAAACTATGTACGTTACCAATATCAGTCCGAGAAGCTGACGGATTATCTTCTTTCTTACGAGAAGGATGCTGACGGCAAGTACGTATATCTTTACGTCGCATATACCATCGTTGACAAGAAGTAATTTTGTCAAATTTAAGAAAAAACGGGAATATTTATTAAAAAATAATAAATTTTTCAAAAAACGTTTGCATTTTTTAAAATAATATGTTATAATCATTGTTGCTCAATTTGCAAATAAATTTATTGAGCTTTGGCGAAAGCCTTAAACTTCGATTAAAAAATAATTATAAATAGAGGAAAGACCAGAAATGAAAAAGAGAATTATCAGTTTGATTCTTGTTCTTGTTATGCTCTGCTTCGTGTTCGCAAGCTGCGATAGCCCAAGCATCGCTAACGAGAAAATTGCTTCTTACGCAAGCTTGAAAAATAAGGAAGATTTCGAGGCGGCTTTAAAGGCTCTCTTTGTTGATGACGGCGAGTTTAGTACCGACGATGGCACAAGAGTTAACGAAACGTGGGATAGCATCTATAGCGATCTTGCTTCCGTTCTCACGAAAGACGGTGACAAGCTCACCGCCGGCACGCCTTCCAAGAACGCAGTTGTTTACTACAACTATCGTTACACCTACACCGAAACCAATGCGGAAACCGGCGTAAGCACCACGTTCTACTTCAACGACAACATGAAGTCCGATAAATCCGTAAGCGTTATGCTCGGCCTCAGAGATCTTACCGATCTTGAAAAGCAGCTTAAAGACGTTCTTACAGCTACGAAGATAGACGATTACGTTTATTCCACCAGCACCACCGGCAAAAGCCGTGAAAACGACGTAGTATACGTTAGCTACAAGTACACCGAAACCGTTGTTGTAGGCACGGATGAAGCAACCGGTAATCCTATAACCGAAACCAAACCCTCCGTTACCGTAACCTGCGAAAGAATTGAGCTTAAGAAGGGCGTTTCCGCTTTCGCTGACTATCTTATCGATAAGGACATAAACAAGACCACTATCGAGAATTTTGAAGATCCGGTTACCAAGACTAAGTACGAGGGAATCAAAATCGATTTCCTTGCAAGCGGAAACGAAATCTGCACCGCTAAGGAAGTTACCTATACCGAGAAAAACGAAGCTACCGATATATACGGAAAGAAGCACGACCTCAAGGATCGTGAGCTTACCTACTACGTATATCCCGTAAACTACGTTGAAGTTCCCGAGTTTAACGCAGAGAGCTTTGTAAACGTTATTCTTGACGACAGCATTACTTACCAAGCAGTTACGAGAGTTCTTTTCGGAGAATATTTTGAAGATCAGAGCGAAGAAGCAATGAACGCTATCCTCGACCTTTATAAGACCACTTCCGAGGAAAAACTCGGCACCGGCGAAAAAGACCTCACTCTTAACGCATTGGTTGAAAAATTAGACCTCGCTCAGACTGAATACGCATCTAAGCTTGAGGCAAAGGAAAAGGCAGAGACCGACTACAACAACAAGAAGACGGCGCTTGAACTTGCTAAAAAGAATTACGATGCAAAGCCTGACGATGCCGAGCTTAAGACCAAGTATGAAACCGCTGTTAGCAACGAAACCGCAGCGGCAACCACTCTTACCAACGCAACGAATGCTTTTGCAGCAGCAGAAATAACAAGAAACTACTACGTAAATTCTCTTATTACCGTTACCGAAGCAAATAAGAAAGACGGCGAGAGATTCAATCTTACCGACGGATACTACTGGCTCACCTTTGAATATCTTCGTGATAACTACAATGAAGAAATCAAAGCTAAGTTTGCTAAAGAGGTTTACACTCTCTTCAACGACACCTACGTAGAGGTTAAGGGACTTCCCGAAAAGGTTGTTAAGACAACTGTAGACACCATCGTTGATAACAAGAAGTATGAATTCTACAACGGCACGTACGACACAACCACCAAGGAGAGCAACTACGCTCACTTTAAAGGCAACTTTAAGGAGTATCTTAAGGCAAAAGTTCCTAACTCAAACGGAAGCTACGATTTTGCTATGAGAAGCATTCAGCAGGAAGCTGAAGGATACGTTAAGGAAGTAGTTATCATCTACGCTATCAGCGAAGCTTACGGTCTTCTTGTAAGCGACAAGGATTTCAAGGCTTACATGAAGGATGAAAACAATTCTTACGACGCTAACGCCGCTTATTACGGTGAAAACAACGTTCGTTACGCATATCAGTTTGACGTAATTATGAAAGAGCTTCTCACCTACGAAGAAGTTGACGGCGCATACGTTTACAAGTATCTTAACGCAAATAACCTTAAGGCAAAATAATTTTAAAAACAAAGGGACTGTTAGATAATCGACAGTCCCTTTTAAAAAAACGAAGGTTTTACTATATGAAAGAAGTATCACTTTACACCGACGGCGCTTGCAGGGGGAATCCGGGGCGCGGCGGTTGGGGCGCGATTTTGGTTTTTGGAAAATACGAAAAAGAAATGTCAGGCGGCGAGCCGATGACGACGAATAACAGAATGGAGCTTCTTGCGGCAATATCAGGCCTTGACGCCTTGAAAGAGCCGTGTGAGGTAACGCTTTATTCGGATTCCAAGTATCTTGTTGACGCATTTCTTCTCGGCTGGGTGGAAAACTGGCGAAGCCACGGCTGGAAAAGGGGCAAGGATGAATTGAAAAATCCTGACCTTTGGCAAAAGCTTTATTCACTCACAAAAACTCACAATGTGAATTTCGTTTGGGTTAAGGGGCATAACGGGCACGATTATAATGAAAGGTGCGACAAGCTCGCAACCGCATTTGCCGACAGCTTTCCCGAAGAGGATACGAATCCTCCGTTTTGACAAAATTAAGAAAGGCTTTCTCCCATGGCAAAACAAACAAACAAAAGCGCCTCTTATAAAAAAGCGCAAGCTCAGGCTGAGGCTCAAAAAACGAAGGCGAAGACTAAAAATAAGAAAATTTTGATAATAGTGAGCGCCGCATTGGCAGTAGCGCTCGTTGCGGGCTTGATTATCGGGCTCGTTGCGTGCAACGCAAATAAAGAAGTAGACTACATTAACGACGATTTGTCGAAATACGTTTATATATCCGAAGATGATTATAAAAACTTCCCCGTAACAAGCCCTTTGTTAACGGTTGACGAAAGCGACGTTCGGGTTGAGATAAATAAGCTTCTTGTAAAAAATAAATCCAAAGAGGCTCTTTACAACGGCGCTTCGGTTCGCCCGGAAAGCTATACTATAAAAATCGGCGACGTAGTTAATATTCGATACAGAGCCTATACTACGGATGAAAACGGAATAACGAGCGAGCTTGCGGGGACAAGCAATTTTACGAAGGAAAGCCCCACCGCGCTTGAAATAGGCTCGGGAACGTTTATCAAGGGCTTCGAAGAGGGGCTTATCGGAAAGAAGCTTCACGAAAAATCCTTGGAAATAGCCAAAACCGGAACTGTCAAAAGACGTGACGTCGTTTACATTTCTTACAGCGCATTTTTGCCCGACGGAACTCCAACGACAGTCAGCAACGTAAGAATCGATACGAGAGATCAGGCTTCCGTTGATAAAACTTTCGGCGCGGGATTTACCGATTTTCTGATCGGTAAAGTTATAGGCGACAAGGGCGTGACGCAAACCTTCCGCGTTGAAGGCGAAACCGTAGACACGGTTTATTACGAAATGAAAATCGATTACGTCGTAAGAAGCGCTGAAAAACCTTATCTTTTGGACGTTCAATTCCCTGTCGATTATAAGGAAGCAAGTCTTAGAGGCGTTAAGGCAACCTTTGAGGTTTACGCTTCAACGGCGGTTATTTATAAATCTACTCCCGAATGGAGCGATAGCTTCGTTAGCGAAACTCTTAAGGAAACGTTTGAAACTCTTTCCGCTTACGAGGGTGAAACTCTTACTGAAAAATATGAAAACAAGATTCTTGCCGAGCTTAATGCCGCTAAGGAAGAAGCCAATAAAACTTTGATACAAGAAGATATGTTCAGACACTATCTTTCAAAGGCGAAGGTTAAAAAGCTTCCCAAGGCCGAGGTTAAGAAAAAGTACGATCAATATATCGCCCAGGCGAAACAGCTTTATGATCTTTACTATGTTTTGAGTTATGAAAGCTTTGATGAATTTGCGAACGAATATTTCCCACATTCCGCAAATCAAAGCTGGCAGGATGCGGTAACGGCGGCCGCTGAATCCGCTGTAACGGAGACTTTGGTTTTCTTCTATATAATAAGAGAGGAAAACATTATTCCGAGCGCCGAAGAATACGAACTCATTTATAACGAATCCTTGAAAGAGTATAAGGAATATTACGTTAACGACAAGTACAAATCTGAAATTGACGCTTGTGAAACCGAAGAGGAAAAGCCTGCGAAAATTCTTGAAATCGAAAGCAGAGTCCTTAAAGATTACGGAGAGCAATATTTCCGTGAATTAACGTACTATAAGTATGGAATGGAGCGCATTTTGGTATTTGCGGATTTGAAATAAAGGAGATTTTCCGTATGAAGTATTTGATAGCGCTGGATTTGGAGGGCGTCGGCGGAGTTGTCGGAGTTCCTTATTCCGGACTTAAAAGGGAAAGCGACGGCTGGTATCAGGCGAGAGCGCAAGCGGTGCTCGAGGTTAACACGGTTGCAAAGGCCCTTTTTGATACGGGCGCGGAGCTTGTTGCTCTTTGGGATAACCACGGCGGCGGCGGAAATCTTGACTATTCCCTGCTCGACGAAAGAATTGAGCTTATAGTTCCCGACAAAAGCAAGGTAAGACAGGCGTTTGCGGAAAATTACGGCTTTGACGCTATGTATTTTCTCGGTTATCACGCAATGGATGGCACTGTTGGCGCAGTTCTTGCGCACACATTTAATTCATCTGAAGTTCAGTATTTCAAAATCAACGGAAAGCTCGTCGGAGAGATTGAGATCGATAAATATTATGCCGGCGAAAACGGATACGCTCCCGTGTTTTTCGCAGGAGATGATAAAGCTTGCCGTGAGGCTCGCTCGGTGATTCCAGGAATAATAACCGTGGAAACGAAACAAGGGCTTTCACGAAATAAAGCGATACTCCGTGAAAACGACTCGCTTCTTGCCGAAATTTATGAAAAAGCAAAGCTTGCCGCTAATATCAGGATAGAGCCCGAGGCGTTTTCATTCCCGTTTGCCTTTGAGGTTCGCTACACGAGAATGGAATCGGCGGAAAAAGCTCTTGAAGAGGCTCGCGCTGACGGTGTTGTATGCTTCTATACGGAAGACGCTCATACGGTGAATTTCATAATTGAAAATATTAAACAGTTTGATTCCATAAGATGTTAAGTTTTGCGGATGGCAAACGAAATGCGGCAGAGAAACCTTGTTCCTCTGCCGCATAAAGCTATAATTTGAGAAAACCCGAGTTGAAAAGCGGGTTTTCTCTTTTTTCAGCGTATTTTAAAATTAAGCAAAATTTATTTTCTTTATATCGACGGTATCTCCGAGAGGGAGCGAATAAACCTTTAAAGTTTTCGGAGCTTTTCCAAAGATTTTTTCAATAGCCAAAGCGTAATAGTTCAACTGTCTTGCGTGGGCATCGTTAAGCTTTTTCGAGGCAAGCTCTTTGTCATGAAGCTCTTCTTTTGAAAGTCTGTCGGTCTTATAGTCGACAAGGTGAAGCGAGCCGTCCTTGTCCTCTATGATGCAGTCGATAACTCCTTGAACGAGAATCTCGTCATCTTTGATTTTTGTTTTAAGCTCTTCGTCAAGAGTGAAAAATTTTGCGGGAAGACGGGTGTTGAAGCGAAATTCACGGTACGTTTTTTCGGCATTTTTGATTTCACGGAATAAATCGCTCTTGCGGAAAAGCTCGATTTCGGAAAGGAGCACTCTTTCTTTATTGGCCTCGGAAATAAACTTTGAGTTGTAAAGGCGGAGAAGCTCGTCCTTTGCGCCGTTTTTGTCGAAATTTTCAACGTCAAAAAACTGAAGAAATGTGTGAGTTGCAATTCCCTCTTTTGCGCTCTCGTCGCTTCTTGTGCTTGTGATAAAAGCGGGCGCGGCTTTTTGCGTTTTCTTGCCCGACAAAAGCTTTTCGATAAGCTGCGCGCTCTCCGTATTTTCGCTGCCGTCAAGAACCTCGGGCTTAAGCACGGAAACCGCAAGCTTTTGCGGTATTTTGGTAAGATGCTCGTTTTCATAGCGGAAGTTTAATCGGGAGTAAAGCTCTTCAGCTGAAATGTTGAAGTTCCCCTGAACCGCGGACTCGTCTTCAACTATTGTTATATCGAAGTTTTCTGCGGTAGAAAGCATAAGCTCAAGGGGAGAATGAATTTTGTAAATGCTGTATTCGTCAAGGAAACGGGCTTTGTCTTCCACTTCAAGAAGATAAGCTTTGTAATCCTCAGGAACGTTACCGACTATGTAAAGCTCGGATTTGGCTCTCGTTAAGGCAACGTAAACAACTCGCAATTCTTCCTCGAAATAGCGCTTGAAGTTTGAGTGAATTATGATATTGTGTATAGGATTTTCAACACGGGCAAGTCCTCCCGGCGAGCGAAGACACATGGAAATGCCGAATTTTTCCGAATACGCAATTCTGTCATTGCTGTCAAGGTCTTTGAACTGCGCGTGTGTGTCGACGTAAAATACGACTTTATACTCAAGTCCTTTTGAAGAATGAACGGTAGTGATATGAACGGCGTCTTTTTTATCTCCGTCGCGCTTTGCGTCAAATTCCGTGTCGTTATCTATTACGTTGTTTATGAATTTTATGAAATTATAAAGGCCTTTGAGATTGGAAGCCGAGAAGTTTTTGGCGTAATTATAAAGCAAAAGCAGGTTTTCTTCTCCGCCAAAGCGTTTTGCAAGATCAAGAAGCCCCGTATCGTTATAAAGTCTTAAAATCAAAGAATCGATACTAACACCCTCCGCAAGAGTGCGGTAAAATTCAAGCTTTTCAAGAAAATCGCTGCCCTTTTTAAAGTCCGGATTTTCCTCCGTATAGCTTATAAGGCTCTGATAAAGCGACTGTTTTTTATTTTTTCGCAAGTTGAAAAGGTCGTCTGCTGTGAAGCTGAAAAGCGGAGATGCCAACAATCCGGCAAGGTAAATATCTTTTTCGGGATTGTCTATTGAATTCAAAAGGCATAAAGCCAGAAGAATTTCCGAATTCAAAAAGAAATTTTTGCAATCGAGCTGCTCGGACGGAATATCAAGCGAGGAAAGTGCGTCGGCGTATTCGCTCATCTTTGTTTTTCCGCGCATGATTATAGCAATATCGGACGGGCTGAGCTCTTTGTTGTTTTTTAGGATTTCGTCTATTTTTTTTGCAACGAGTCGACATTCAATCTTATCGTCACTTGATGATTCCGAAGAAGCGCCGTAGCTGTTTTTCGGCTTTTTAGGCACGAGAAGAAACTGCGGTTTTTTGTATTCTGCGTCGGAGTTTTCCTTGGGAAACACCAATCTATCGTCGGGAAGATAACCGATGCTTTCTTTCGTAAGGGTAAAAGCTTTATCAAAAACGGAGTTTACGAAATCGATAATGCTTTTATCCGAGCGGAAGTTTTGCGACATGAAAATGGAGACGGCGGAAGATTCAACGTCCGGGGTAAGCTTCGGAAGCTTTTTTTTCATAGAAGCGAAAACGTCGGGGTCAGCGCTTCTGAATCCGTAAATGCTTTGCTTTATATCGCCGACCATAAATCTGTTGTCTTCTCTTGAAACGGCATCGAAAATCTTTGCTTGCAATGCGTTAACGTCCTGGTATTCGTCGATATAAACGGAGCTGTATTCTCGCTTCAAGGATTCCGCAAAATCCGTAACGGTTTCGTTATCATCTTCATAAAGCGACTTGAATGCAAAGCGCTCTATATCGGAATATTCAAGAGCGAGCCTTTTGATTTTTTCCTGCATATAAATTCTGTCAAATTCGACGAGAAATTTAGAGAGAAGAGTGAGGACTCTGTGAAACTCTCGGAAAAGCTCGGAAAGCTCCTCGTCCGTATAGTAGAAATATTTATTTAATAACTCTCTTATCTTGGTTGATAAACTTTGATGCAAATTCTGTTTCTCTTCCAAAAGCGGAGTTTTTTCTTCTTTCGAGACGTTCGGAAACGATTCCAGCTTGAATTCGTTAAGCGCTTTTTTCAAAGAAGCGTAATCGTCTATGAGCGTGAGCTTTTTAAGTGATTTTACATCTTTGAAAAAGCCATCGCTGTAATTTTTCTCGTGCTTATCGTCGCTCGTTTGCAATTCCTCGCCGTTTTTAAACGCTATGCTTGCCAAATGGCGCGCCGCTTCTTTAAGAAGCTTTACGGCATAACTGCAATATTCGTTATCAAGAGGGTCCGAGTTTGCGTATTTATCCGCAAGGATTTGGAAGATTTGAACGCCGGGCACGGCGCTTTTTGACTTTTCATAAAGCTTAAGAAAGTTTTCTTCGAGCCTTGCGTCGCTTTTAGATGAAGTCAGCGTGTCGGCAAGATACGCAAACTCCTCTCCGCTCATCAAGTCGCATCTTTCGTTTTCGTAAATCTCGTTTATGAGCTGCGTGAGAATGGAGTGGGAGAGAATTTCAAGCTCCGCCTTATCTGCGATTCTGTAGTTTGGCGGAATTCCCACCTTATCGCAGTTGCGTCGCAAAATATCGTTGCAAAAAGAGTCTATCGTGCAAATTTTTGCCATAGGCAAAAGTGTGAGCTGGGTTTCAAGGTCGCTGTTTTCAGGATATTTTTTAACTGCCTTTTCAAGAGCAGAGCGTATATCGTCACGGAGCTGGTTCGTCGCCTCATTCGTGAAGGTGACGATGAGCATTTTGCTTATGTCGTCGGGCTCATTTTCTCTCGTTAAGGAGCGAATTATTCTTTCGGTCAGCGTGGAAGTTTTTCCTGCGCCTGCCGCTGCTGAAACAAGAAGCGTTTTATCGTTTGTGGTTATTGCGCTTTCCTGCTCTTTGGTGAATTTTATTTCTGCCATACTTCGTCCTCCATTACAGTTCAAATTGCTTGATGGGCTTAATAGCAAGTCCGTCTTCGAATTCTCGCACTTCGCCAAGCGCAAAGAAGCCGTTTTTATCGTATAAAGTGACACGCTCCCCTGCGTCGAGCGAAAGATTTATCTTTTTCAAATATATTTCAAGCCCCGATGATGCCAGGCGCGCGAAAAAATCGGGCAGATTGACTCGTGTCAGGTCCTTGAAAACCGACTCTATTGGCAAAACCAGATTCTCACGCTCGTCGGGGCTCAATGCCTCAAGCCTTTCAAGAGTGATGGCCTCGTCTATCGTGAAGCCTCCCGCTTCCAGCCTCTCAAGCGTTTTCATAACTGCGCCGCAACCAAGCTTTGCGCCTATATCAGCGCACAACGTTCTTATATAAGTGCCCTTTGAGCATTTTATATCAAGGAAGTATTCCCTGTCATTTATTTTTTCGGAGCTTATTTCGTATACGTTGATTTCTCTTTTTTCGCGCTCAACAACCTCGCCTTGCCTTGCAAGCTCGTAAAGTTTTTTTCCGCCAAGCTTTATTGCCGAGTACATTGGCGGCGTTTGAAGAGATTTTCCCAGCATTGAAAAAACGGCGTCCAAAACCTCTTTTTCCGAGGGAATCTTATCGGTTTCCGAAAGTATTTTTCCGCTCACGTCCTCGGTGTCCGTTGTTATTCCGAGAAGAAGCGTCGCTTTGTAGTGCTTGTCCTCCGTCAGCATATATTCGCTTGCCTTTACGCCGCGGTCGATAAGCACCGGCAAAAC
>JAZRGJ010000186.1:0-4703 GCA_045644125.1 Eubacteriales bacterium
CTATTGATTGCGACGCAAAGTTTACAAGAAATCTGCCGTACCTTCCTGGCTTTGGCTTTAAGCTTTCTATGCGCGAGGGCAGCGAAGACGTAAGATACTTCGGCTACGGTCCTTACGAGTCGTACGCAGATAAGCGCCTCGCGTCAAGAATGGGACTTTTCAGAACGACCGCTACCGATAATTTTGAGCATTACGTAAGACCTCAGGAAAACTCGGCGCACCACGGATGCAAGTGGGCAGACGTAACGAGCGTTGCAGGTCACGGACTTTATTTCTCGGCGGAGAGCTTCTCGCTGTCGGTATCTCACTTCTCGCCTGAATATTTAACGGGATTTGAGCATGATTTCGAGCTTGTGCCCGAGCGTGATACCACCGTTATCATAGACTACAGAACGAGCGGTATCGGCTCTGCTTCTTGCGGCCCTCACCTTGCGGAAGAATTCCGAATCACCGAAGAAGATATTAAGTTCAAATTCTTCATCAAACCCGTCTTTACGGGAAATATTCTTCCTTTCAGGGAATACAGAAAATAACATTTTGCGCCCGCCTAAAAAGCGGGCGCTTTTCTTTTTGCCTGCATATAATAAAATTAGGCGCATTTGCGTCCTAGAGGTTTAAAATGAATATTGAGATTTTTGGCGAAAGTGAAAGACAAAGATCGGCGAAAAAGATTCTTTCGGAGGAAAGATGCGGGGTTGAAAGCATTAAGCTTTTGCCGATTCCCACTTCGAAAGACGGCGTTTATATTACGGGCACGGAAATTCTTCTTAAGGATTTTTCGTCGGGACTTAAAAAAGGCGATTTTGTAATAGCTTACGGGCTCACGGAATCCCTGCGGAATGAAGTTCTTTCAAAGGGCGCTTTGTGCTACGATGCGGCAAACGACGAGGATTTCTTGTTTGAAAACGCATATATAACGGCGCTTGGCACTCTCGGATATATTCTCACAACGGCAAAACGGATACCGTCCGATATGAAGTTTGGAATTATCGGTTACGGAAGAATAGGCTCGTGCCTTACGAGGCTTCTTTTGTTCTTGGGCGCGGGGGTTAAAATTTTTTCGTCGAAAAAGCTAACGAGAATCGAGCTTGGGCTTTACGGCATCGACACGCCTGACATCGAGGTTTCGGATTTTTGCGATAAGAACGTTTCGGGGCTTGATTTTCTCCTTAATACCGCTCCAACGAATCTTTCCTATCTGTTTCCCGAAAAACGTGTTCCCGAGGGTATGCGTGTAATTGATCTTGCATCGGGAGATAGCTTTCCCGGCGTTTTCGGAGTTGAATATTTGCCATCTCTTCCAAACCGTATGTATCCCGTCAGCGCCGGCGAGGTATACGCCAAGCGCGCGCTTCTTTGGCTTCGCAATAAAGAAAAATAAAAAAAGAGGTCGAGCTGCCGTGCTTCGGCCTCTTACAAAAATAAGAAAGGCTTGGTATTTATATGATAGGATATGCTTTTTGCGCATCGTTTTGCACGCTGGAGTCGTCCATTCGCACCCTTGCGGAAATAAAAGAAATGGGCGAGGATATAATCCCTATAATGAGCGAAAACTGCGCCACGACGGACACGAGATTCGGAAAGGCCGAAAGGTTTATTGAGAGAATAGAAAAAATCTGCGGCAATAAGCTTGTTACGAGCATTGCGGAAGCTGAAACGTTTGGCTCGATAGCGCCGCTTGATTATCTTATAATCTCACCTTGTACGGGAAACACGCTGGCGAAGATTGCGATGGGAATTACGGACGGCGCCGTTACTATGGCGGCAAAGGCGCACTTAAGGTGTGACAGACCTCTTCTTATAGCGCTTTCAACGAATGACGCAATGTCGCAAAACTTAAAAAATATAGCTGCGCTTCTTTCAAGGAAAAGCGTTTATTTTGCCCCGATGCGCCAGGATGATCCGAAGGGCAAGCCGCACTCCTTGGTAACGGAGCGCGATAAAATCAAGGATGCGTTTGCTGCTATGAAAAATGGCTCGCAGTTGAGGCCCTTGTTCCTTTGAAGCGAAAGTTGACACGGCGTAAAAACTCTGCTATAATTACTATGTATTACTATTTATAGGCGGAATTTTTATGAGGAAGGCAGGAATACCCGAGCTTTTAGCGCCCGCAGGAAGCTTTGAGGCTTTGGTTGCGGCAATTGAAGCAGGCGCAGATGCAGTTTACGTCGGCGGAAAAAGCTTCGGCGCAAGAGCTTTTGCTAAAAACTTTGATATAGAAGAGTTAGAGCGCGCCGCAGTATACGCAAGATTGCACGGCGTTAAGCTTTACGTAACCGTTAACACCTTGGTGCTTGATAAAGAGATTGAGGCGCTCACGGAGTATGCGCGCGCACTCAGACGGATTTCTCCCGACGCTATTATTGCGGCAGACCTTGGAGTCGTTAAGATTTTTAAGGAGATAGCTCCGGAAATTGAAATTCACGCATCAACGCAGATGTCAATACATAACAGTCTTGGCGCTGATATAGCTTACGCTATGGGTTGCAGCCGAGTGGTGCTAGCGCGTGAATTGTCGCTTGAAAATATAAAGGCGACGACGGATAAGTGCAAGCCCGAGGTTGAAATATTTCTTCACGGCGCTCTTTGTGTTTCGGTATCAGGGCAATGCCTGATGTCAAGCCTTGTGGGCGGCAGAAGCGGAAACCGCGGCGAATGCGCGCAGCCGTGCCGCCTACCATATAATTCGGCGTATCCTTTATCGCTTCGTGACCTTTCGCTTGCTTCGCACGTAACGGAGCTTATAGATGCGGGCGTCGCTTCTCTTAAAATAGAGGGAAGAATGAAATCTCCCGATTACGTATACACGGTTACCGGGATATATAGACGCTTGCTTGACGAGAGACGCAATGCAAACGAAAAAGAGCTTGCCGCGCTTCGCACGGCTTTTTCTCGCGGCGGTTTTACCGACGGATATTTTACGGGAAAAATATTCTCTAAAATGACGGGTGTGCGCAGCGAGGAGGACAAGAGAGAAAGCCGAGAGATTTCGGGCGGCGAATATTCTCCTAAAAAACTTAAAATTTCGGCAAGAGCGGAGTTTAGGCTCGGCGAGCCCGCAAAGCTTCTTCTTAGTCTTGGGGAAAACTGCGTTAGCGTAACGGGCGACGCGCCCTCACCCGCAGAAAAAGCGCCCCTTACGGAAGACGACTTGAAATCAAGGCTCTCAAAAATGGGTAACACCTTTTTCACCCTTGATAAAAATGATATAAATATCGAGCTTGATGAGGGAATAAACCTTTCACCCGGCGCAGTTAACGCATTGCGAAGAGCTGCCGTTTCAAAGCTTGAAGGGGTAAAGACGGATGCGTTCGAAACGAAGCTGCCAAAGCTCTTGAAAAAGTCGGAAAAGAGCGAAAAACTTAACACGGTTCTCTTCTTAAACGGAGAAACCTTGGCGGCTTTAGAGAATAAGGGCTCGGAAAGAATGCGAATGTTCGACATAATTTTCGCTCCTCTGATGAGCGAAAAATACACGAAAATGACAAGTGGAGTTTACATTCCGCCTGTGATTCACGAGTCTGAAATTTCGCTTGTTGAAAATAAGCTTCGTCACGCCGAAGCTTGCGGAATTAAATATGCGCTCGTCGGCAATATATCTCATATTGCGCTTGCAAAAGCGGCAGGACTTATACCGATTGGCGACTTTCGCTTGAACGTTACTAATTCCTATTCAAAAGCCGCGCTTTCCGATTTGGGTGTTGAACGTGTCGTTCTTTCTCCGGAAATCACTCTTGCTATGGCAAGGGATATTGGCGGCGGCGAGATAGTTCTCGGTAAAATCCCACTTATGCTGACCGAAAGATGCTTTATGAAAGAAAATTTCACTTGCGACAAATGCTCCTCGCAATCACTTTTGGACCGTACGGGCGCAAAATTCCCGATAATCAGGGAGTGGCAACACAGAAACGTAATTTTGAACTCAAAGCATACTTATATGGGTGATAAAAAAGAGGAGCTTAATCGAGCAAATATTTCTCACAGACATTTTATAATAACGAATGAGAGCGCGGAGGAAGCACTTAGACTCTTGGATTCATATGCAAGCTCCGCTCCTCTTTCCGACGCGCGAAGAATAGGCTCTCGCGGAATTTGATTATTTCAGGCGGTGAATTTATGAAGATAAAAGATTTGTTAAAAAAGGACACGCTTTCGCTGTCGTTTGAGGTTTTTCCTCCGAAAACAAATACTGCGTTTGAGAGCGTAAGGCTTGCAACGGAAAAAATTGCGGCTTTAAAGCCTGCTTTTATGAGCGTTACTTACGGCGCCGGCGGCGGAACGAGCGAATATACGCTTGATATTGCGAAAAATATAAAATCGCTTTACGGAGTTCCGACTCTTGCTCACCTTACTTGCGTTTCTTCCACCAAATCGATGGTTAAAGAAAAAATAGAAGCGATAAAGGCCGCCGGTATTGAAAACGTTATGGCGCTCCGTGGCGACGTGCCGCCCGAGCGAATGGGAGATGACAGAAGCTCTTGGGATTACAGATACGCAATTGACCTCGTTCGTGAATTGCGTGCATCGGGGTGCGATTTTTCTATAGGCGGCGCTTGCTACCCCGAAATCCATCCGGAGAGTGAAAACCAAAATGACGATATAAAATATCTTCGTGAAAAGGTTGATGCCGGCTGTGATTTTTTAACGACTCAAATGTTTTTTGATAACAACCTGCTTTATAACTTTCTTTACAAAATTCGCGA
>JAZRGJ010000187.1:0-1762 GCA_045644125.1 Eubacteriales bacterium
GTCGGCTCAATCGTTTCGGCATGGCAATACGACGTAGCGGAAACCGACAAGCTTGACGAAAGCATCGAAGCGAAGCTTATACAGACCGCAGGTATTTTCCTTGGAAAGCAGATGGAAGGTTAACAAAAAAAGAGGCGTGTGCCTCTTTTTTTGTTAGCCGATTATTATATTAGCGGCTTCTGATGCCTTATAATAAGCTATATAGCTGTTTCCGCAGTTTACAGTAAGACGCTCGCCCGAAAGGGAGAAGAAATTAAGCTCGCCTATTTCATCAAGCGCCCACGTAAATTCTGTAAGCGTACCTTTCGTAACGTAATAACCGCGCCCGCCGTTTAAAACGTCGATAACAAGCTCGGTTCCGCTTGATTTTTCATAGGTTGTTGCATCTGCGAAAAGAATAAATACGTTCTCGAAGCTGACGTTTTTACCCGAAAGCATATCTACCTTGCGGTTTCCCGCCTTATAGTAAAGATAAGTGCCCGTTTTTTCAGAATAGTAAAGCGAGCTTTCCGATTTTTCGGAGTACGGAATGGTGATGCTTGCGGCATCGGAAACTCCGAATACAAGCCCTTCTTTTACGAAATCAAACGGAGCGTTTTTATAAAGCTCGGGATTAAGTCCGCTTGCGGAATCCAAAGCCGCATTCAATTTATCGTAGCTTGTATATACGTATTTTGCGTTTTCTCTGTAAAATGAATTGTAATACTTGCTTAAGTCAAGCTCAACGTTTGACGTATCCCATATATCGTAGGGAATTACGTCGTCGTTGCCGTAAGAAACGATGACTCCGCCCAAAAGATTGGACATAGCGGAAATAAAAGCTCTCGTTTCCACAAGCGAACCGATTTTCCAAAGCGCTGAATTATCGGTCGTGTACGAGAGCAATCTTGTAGTTCCGTCTTCTATCGGAAATTCTATTGCAATTTCTGATGATGATATGCCGTAGAGCGGCGCTATCGGATCGAAAACAAATCCCAGGGGAACGTTGAATTTTTGCTGTTCCGAAATGCCGAGCCCCGTCATAGTGTTTATGTATTCGCTTACGGGGGGAACTGTGTCTTCGGGCGTATTGTTTTCTTCCTTGTTTTCGTCTTCGTTTATTCCGCCGTTTTCTTTTGGCGGTTCTTTTTTGTCATCTCCCGAGTTGTCGCCGTTATTTGTGTCTTTGTTTTCTTCTTCGTTGGTTCCGTCTTTATTTTCATCGGTGTTGTCGGTTGTGTTTCCGACTTGTCCGTTATCCGGCTGACCCGGAACTTCTTGCCATCCGTTAGAAGCAAATCCTACTATGAAAATAAGTAAGACCGCTATCAAAATTACGGATAGAAATTTAAGAAGTCCGCTATTGTTAGACGACTTCATTTTTTTGGTTACCTCCTTGCGTTATCACGTGATAACGCACGTTGAATTAGTTTTCTGCGTCTGCAATTTCGAGCCAAGCGACAGCGATTTCAAGCGCGTCTACAAGGCCGTTAGTGCAAAGATTCTGCTTTTTGGGGATTACAGAATCTTTCTGACGGAGCTGTACCATTATAGTGGTAGGTACTTTAACTCCTTTTACGTCTTTATCATCCATTATCATCAAGTAAACGTGATATTCTGCTGACAAATCGCCGTAGTAAATATCATCGCCCTGACGAACGAGGGGTCTTCCTTTGTATTCAAGGAATTCATCATTGTTAACACCTATTGCGTTTAACATATCTATCTCCTTTCTAAAATTTGGCCGCACGGCTTTGCTTGTCACGAGCCGTTTTAATAATAG
>JAZRGJ010000188.1:0-3337 GCA_045644125.1 Eubacteriales bacterium
GCACCAAAGCGCTTCGCGCATGGTGCAGAGTTCGTTCGACCACGAGCCACCACAGAACGAAAAAAGCACCCTTTTCGGGTGCTTCGTTCTGTGGTGACTCGTGGGAGAATCGAACTCCCGTTTCAGCCTTGAGAGGGCCGTGTCTTAGCCGCTTGACCAACGGGCCTTATTCAGTTGCTCGATTATTCTAGCACAGATTTTGGGCTTTGTCAAGGCTTTTTTTGAATAATTTAAATTTATTGTTGATTTTCGCAATTTTTAGTGTTAAAATAGTCATATGATATAGTGGAGGCGTTTATGATTTTTTCAAAGCTCAACCCCCTCGTGCACTCCGCCGGCATCGTCGACGTGTGCCGCAGAAGCGAGGAATGTATTTCTTACACAGCTAAACTTTTCTATATGATTTCAGGAGAGGCGAGCCTTTCGATTGACGGAAAAAAATCCAAGCTTTCGGGCGGCAACCTCGTATATATCCCGTCGGGCACGAAATATAAATTTAAGTCTGCCCGTTTTCTTATGGCTGCTTTAAGCTTTGATTTGACAGCCGATTATTGCGATACGGAAGCTCAAAATCCCACGACACCCGAAAACTTTGACTCGAAGTTTTTGCGCAAATGTGAGATAGCGCCTTTTGATAAAGTCATAAGACTCGACGATGCTGACGACGAGCGTGAAAATTTCACGGAAATTTCAGAAATAGCAAATTCTGCCGAGGGCGAGTGGCAGGCTGAAATTTCAGCCATGCTCAAGCTGATACTGATAAGACTTGCGGCTATGACCGATGCTACGGCGCTTCCGCCAAGAATGGTTAAAAATCTCGATTCATACATAAGAGAAAACCGCCGCGACGAAATTTCAAACACGGAAATCGGCGCAATTTTCGGTTATCACCCTTTCTACGTCAGCAACAAGCTCAAAGAAGCTAAAGGCGTAACCCTCAGACAGTATATAATAAACTATAGAATGAAGCTTGCAAAAAGGCTTCTTGAGCTTACGGACAAAAGCATCGGAGAAATCGCCGAGGAGGCGGGATTCAAGGATGCGTCGTATTTCACGAAAAGCTTCAAGGCAAGCTTCGGATTGACTCCGAAAGAATACAGAAACAAATTCAGCGACAGTTTTATATAGCAAACATATGTTTACATTTTATACAAATAAAGCGACACGCTATTGACTATAGCTTAAAAGGAGAAAATTCATGGAAAGCAACGTATTATACGGAAAAACACTTATCGCCTGCGGCGACAGCTTCACTGAAGGCGATTTTTCAGGCTGGTGTGACAGCGAGGGCAGAAAGCCGAAAGAAAGCCCGCAAGTTTACGACAGCGAATGGCAAATGTATAAAACGTACCCCTGGTGGATTGCCAGACGAAACGGAATGAAGCTCAAAAACTTCGCAAAGTGCGGCGGTATCGCAGCTATTTCAAAAGAGCATCTTCAAGATCCCGAAAACGTTGAAATAAACTCGCGCCATCCCTTCTCTCACGAAACGTATAAAAACCTTGGCGACGAGGCGGACTACATACTCATAATGTACGGTCTTAACGATATGTATCACACAAATCTCGGAACTATTGACGACGAAACGAACGAAACATTCTACGGCGCTTTCAACCTAATTTATAAATACCTCATAACTAAATATCCTTACGCAAAAATAGGCGCTATCGTGTGCAACGCATATCTTTCGGACGAGTACGCAGATGCGGTGCGCAAAACCGCAGTAAAATGGGGTATTCCCTATCTCGATCTCATGAAAGACACCGGAATCTCATCCACTCTTAACAAAGAAGGCATGTGCGATGAGGCCATCAAAATAAGAAACTCGCAGTTTTTCGTAAGTGAAAATAACAAACACCCCAATCATAAAGCCCACGAGCTTATGAGCACGTACGTAGAAGATTTTTTAAGAAGAATTTAGCGACGGAAACCTAAACTTCGGAAAGGAGGATTGCCTTTGCTTAAGAAAAACGACACAGTAGAGCTTGAAATATACGACATAACGAATCTCGGCTTCGGAGTTGGAAAACACGACGGACAAGTCGTTTTTGTAAACGACGCCGTACCGGGCGACACGGTTATTGCAAAAATTATAAAGCTCACGCCGTCATACGCCGTAGGAAAGCTTGAGAAGCTATTAACTCCATCCGAAAAAAGATGCGACGGACGCTGCCAAAACAAGCTTTGCCACGCCTGCCCTTACAAAAACCTTTCCTACGAATACGAGCTTTCCTTAAAGACGGCAAGCGTTGAGGCGGCATTCAAAAAATCGGGACTTTCCGAAATCAAAGTTATGCCGACGAAAGCCTCCCCTCTCCCGACCAACTACAGAAACAAGGCTCAATACCCGGTGGCAAAGGATAAAAACGGAAACTATCTTATAGGATTTTATGCGCCAAAAACGCACAGAGTTATTCCTGCAATCGAGTGTCCTCTCGCAAAACGAGGATTTTCCGATATACTTTACACTTTAAAATCGATTTTTGAAAAAACGAAAATCTCGGTTTATGACGAAGAAACGCAAAAAGGGCTTTTGCGACACGTCTATCTCCGCGCAAACGACGATTTTTCCGAAGTGCTTTTAGCGCTTGTTATTAACGGAAAAGAGCTTTCGTGTGAAGAAGTTTTCAAAAAAGAGCTTCAGGAAAAGCATCCCGAAATCAAAGGATTTCTTATAAACACGAACAGCGAGGACACTAACGTAATTCTTGGCGATAAGTGGCGCTTGCTTTACGGCAAGGAATATATTACCGACACTCTCGCAGGCGTTAAGCTTGAAATAAGCGCGCCGTCATTTTACCAGGTTAACCACGCAAGCTGCGAGGCGATTTACAATATGGCTCGAGAGCTTGCAAATCTCAAAAAAAGTGACACGCTCCTCGACCTTTACTGTGGACTTGGCTCAATCGGGCTTTCCATGGCAGATGATTGCCACGAGCTTATCGGCATAGAAATAGTTCCCGATGCGGTAATGCGCGCCAAGCGCAATGCAAAACTCAACGGCATCGAAAACGCAAGCTTTTACGCAAGCGACGCAAAGGACGCAAAAAAAATTCTCGAGGCAGCAGAAGCTGAAAGAGGAAGCAAAATTTTGCCCGACGTCGTGATTTTAGACCCTCCGAGAGCGGGAAGCGACAAAGCGCTCAATGAATTTATCGTAAGCCTTAAGCCTCGAAAAATCGTATACGTATCTTGCAATCCCACAACTCTCGCGCGTGACGTTTCGCAATTCAAAGAGCTTGGATACACTACCGACACGGTTTTCCCCGTAGATATGTTTCCTCTGACAGGACACGTCGAAAGTGTCGTGTGTCTCACACGCACTTTCGACAACTAA
>JAZRGJ010000189.1:0-2114 GCA_045644125.1 Eubacteriales bacterium
ATAGAAATGGTAAAGGATCTTACCGAGCGCGGCGTGCGCACCTCAATAGCTCACACGGAAGCTTTCTTCGACGATGCCGTAAAGGCTCGTGATGCGGGACTTGACTCCATAACTCACTTTTATTCCCTCACCCCCGGCGTAAGACGTGTCAATGCGTACAGATATGCGGGCGTTATCGAATTCGGCTATCTTTACGACGATATTTTCGTTGAGGTTATCGCCGACGGATGCCATCTTCCCGCGCCTCTTCTTAAGCTCATTTATAAGTCTAAAGGCTCGGACAGAATAATGCTCGTCACGGACGGCATTTCGGCGTCTGGCGTTGAAGAAAACGACGGCAAGCAATACTACAGCCAGATGGGCAAGCCGATAGTAGTTGAAGACGGAGTTGCCAAGCTTCCGACGCGCGATTCATTTGCGGGAAGTATTGCAACCACCGACAGACTCGTAAGAACTATGGTAAACCTTGCGGAAGTTCCCCTCTGGGAAGCCGTTAAAATGGCAAGCGCAACCCCCGCTCGCTATTTCGGAATTTTCGACAAAAAAGGCTCGATTGAAGTCGGCAAAGACGCAGACCTCGTCGTATTTGACGACGACGTAAGAGTTTCCGCAGTCTTTATCGGCGGCGAAAGAATGGTTTAGTTTAAATTAAAAAGCCGACTCACCCGAGTCGGCTTTTCTTATGCTTTATTTTGTATTATTCGGCAGAATAAACCACTTTTCCGTCAACGACGGTAACGTAAGCTTCCGCGCCTATCGTGGTAATCGGGTCAGCCGTCCAGATAACGACGTCGCCGTCCTTTCCGACCTCAAGGCTTCCCACCCTGTCGCCAATGCCCGTATCACGCGCAGGATTTAGCGTTATTGCGCGCCAAGCGTCTTCGTAGGGTAAACCTGCCCCTACGGCAAAACCTGCGCACATGGGCAAATTTTCAAGGGGTATGACGGGCGCGTCGGTTATGATGCTGACGGACACTCCCGCCGCGTTTAAGAGCTTTGCCGTTTCAAACGATTTATTCGCAAGCTCGGGCTTGGTTTTTCCACCAAAGCTCGGGCCTACGAAAGCGGCGTAGCCCTCTTTTGAAAGCTCGTCTGAAATCAAAGCGCCGTCTGTGCAATGGTCGAGAGTAAGACGCACGCCGAATTCCTTCGCAATTCTTATTGAGGTTAAAATATCGTCCGCTCTGTGAGCGTGAGCTTTAAGGGGAATTTCGCCCTTGATAACGGGAATCATTGCTTCGAGCTTCATATCGAAAGCGGGCTTCTTTTCGCCGTTTTCCAAAGCTTCGACATAATCCCTCGCCTTAAAGAGAAGCTCACGGAGAAGAGCCGCCGTTGCCATACGGGTGTAAGGCATTTTTTTGCCGTTTTGTCCGTAGCAGCCCTTGGGGTTTTCGCCAAAGGCGCATTTCATTGCGACGGGGTTTTTGATAATCATATTATCAACGCGCTTACCGCTAAGCTTTATTGCGGCGAAAGTACCGCCGACGACGTTTGCGCTGCCGGGGCCCGTGCAAGCCGAGGTAACGCCGCCCTTTATCGCAAGAGAAAATGTTTCGTCAAAAGGATTTATTCCGTCTATCGCTCGCATATGCGGCGTTACGGGGTCGGAATATTCGTTGTAATCCGCGCCTTCCCAACGCATACGGGAGTTATCGACGCCTATATGGCAATGCGCCTCAACGCAACCGGGTGTTACGAGTCTTCCGCCCGCATCTATAACTTCTGCGCCATCGCAAGCAATATCATAGCCGACCTTTGCGATTTTGCCGTTATCGTCTATAAGAACGCAGCCGTTTTCAAGGTCTCGGCCTGCCATTGTCTTTACGTATCCGTTTTTGATTAAAAGCATAATACACCTCTCAGAGCAAAATTCAATTTCAACTTTATTGTATCACAACGCAGGGGCGAGAGTCAAGCGAAAACTTTGAAAAATGCGCCGACAAGACAGCTCCGCCAATTTGGCGGAAAGCGAGCTTTTTTCGCCAAAAACCCACCGCCATTTTGGCGGTGAAGCTCCGCCAATTTGGCGGACATAATAAACATAATAAACAACTTATAACTAACTTACTTACTGACTTACATAGCGCACGCGCGAGAGAAAATTTGAATTT
>JAZRGJ010000190.1:0-4746 GCA_045644125.1 Eubacteriales bacterium
TCTGTAATCGGCAGGTGCCTCCTCGGCTCTCATATGAACGCAGGCTTCATTAAGAAAAACGCCGCCAAACTTTACCCGCGCGACGAGCGAAGTTGAAAAGCCGAGCCGCTTTTTCAAATATTCAGATATGCGCATCGGCGCAATTAAATTTTCAACCTTATATATTTCTTCGCGCATTTTTAACCGTGCCTTGAGTTTTTCTTCCATTTTAGCATAAAAGCGCATTATTGTAAACACTTAAAGCAATTTTGTTAAAATTCGGGGGAGCATAAAGCAAATTTGTTATTGAAATTCGCCTGATAAAAATGTATAATGTAATTAAGAAATAAAAAAGGGGGAGCATTATGCTTATAACAGATAAAACCTTGCTTGAAAAATATCGCACCGAGCATAGAGTCTGGCAGGGCGTTCCTGCTGTCGCTCACACAAAGGGCGGCAAAACTTTCGTTGCCTTTTATTCGGGTATGACTAAAGAAACGTTCGGAAACTACGTAGTAGTTCTTCGTGATAACGGCGATTTAAATTTTTCCGAGCCTATAATAGCGGTTGAAAACGAGGGTAAAAGCCGTGCTTTCGATCCTGTTTTGTGGATAGATCCGTTTAATAGACTCTGGCTTACTTGGAGCGTGTGGCCCGACGAGGCGGTTTACGGCGCAATATGCGAAAACCCTGACGAAGAGGAACTTAAATTCGGCGAAACCTTTTATATAGGCCGCGGAATTATGATGAATAAACCCATAGTGTCCGAGGACGGCTCGTGGTTTTTCCCGATATACGTGCCTCCGCTTGATATGTTCCTTGAAATGAGAACGGAGCTAACGCCATCCGACGTTTCAATGGCGTACGCTTATAAAAGCTCCGATAACGGAAAAAGCTTTATAAAGCTTGGCGGCGTCGTTGCGCGCGAGCGTTCATACGACGAAAATATGATAGTCGAGCTTGATTCGGGAGTTCTCGCAATGTATATAAGAACGACGGTCGGCGTAGGCGTTTCTTATTCCTACGACAGAGGACATCACTTCAGCAAATGCACGAGCTCCGAGTTTTCCGGCCCCAACTCAAGATTCCATATTTCAAAATTAAAGTCGGGAAGAATTCTTTTTATAAATCACTATAATTTTTCGGGAAGAACGAATCTTTACGCAATGCTCTCCGAGGACGGCGGTAAAACTTTCCCTTATAAATTGCAGTTAGACGAAAGATACGTTTCATATCCCGACGCGCACGAAGCGGACGACGGATTTATATACGTTGCGTACGACCGTGAAAGAGGCGGATTTTCTTCCTCGCTTAATGCGGTTTATCAGCACGCTCGTGAGGTTCTCGTTGCGAAAATCACGGAAGAGGATATACTTGCGGGAAAAATCACGAACCCCGACTCACGTCTTAAAGTAATCGCTTCGAAGCTTGGCAAGCTTGCCGAGGGCGATCCCGATCCTTACGCATTTGAGGCGCTTTCCAATGCGGAGTTTGCGAAAAAGCTTATCACGAAAGAAAAGAGTGAAATTATTGCCGAGGTTTTTGAAACCTACCCGATGAATTGCTTGAATCCCTCTCGCGAGGGTTGCCGTGAGGTTGACGCCTTGGCGAAAAAATTCTCGGAGGGAGAAGAAAAGGACGTAGCGCTTCTTGAAAAGCTCATTTCGGCGGTGCGTGAGCGCCCCGGTAACCGCGGCCAGATTTATCCCATCGTAAACGCCGCAAAAGCGTATATTGACGAGCATCTTTCGGAAAACACGAGCGTTGGCGATATTTGCGACTCGCTCGGTGTCAGCGTTTATTATATGTGCCACCTTTTCAAAAACGTAACGGGCGCAACTATGATAGAATACCGTAACGAAAAGCGCATTTTCAAGGCGAAACAAATGCTCCTCGGCAGCGACGTTCCCGTAGGTGATATTGCGCTTGCGCTCGGTTTTTCAAATGCGTCGTATTTTTCCGAGCTCTTTGCAAAGAGCGAAAACATAGCTCCCACAGAATACAGAAAGCTTCATAAAAAATAAAGAGGATTTACGATATGAGAAAACAGGAAATTGCATTAACTATGGAAAAAGAGGGAATTATCGCCGTTATTCGCACGGAAGATAGCGAAAAGGCAATGAAGCTTACAGAGGCTTGCCTCCTTGGCGGTATTTCCTCAATAGAAATAACGACGACCGTTCCCAGAGCGCACAGAGTTATTGAAAAGCTCTCCGAGGAATTTCGAGGAAGCGGCGCAATTATCGGCGCAGGAACGGTGCTTGACACGGAAACTGCAAGAATCGCAATTATGTCGGGCGCAGAATATATAGTAAGCCCTTGCTTCAACGAGAACGTTGTCCGTATGTGCAACCGCTACGGAATTTTGTCATGCCCCGGCGTTTCAAGCGCTCAGGATATTGAAGCGGCGCTCACCGCAGGAGCTGACGTTTTAAAGCTTTTCCCCGGAAACGTATACGGCCCTCAGTTTATAAAGGATATGAAAGGGCCTTTCCCGAACGCTTCGTTCGTTGTAACGGGAAAATGCTCGTACGACAATATGGGTGAGTGGATAAAGGCAGGCGCTTCTGCCGTAGGCCTCGGCTCTGCAATTCTTGCCCCCGCCGACCAAGGAGATTACCGTGGCGTTACCGAAAATGCAAGAAAATTTATCAGCAGAATGAAAGAGATAAAGGAATCCCTTAAAAAATAAGCTTTCCGAATGGAGCAAAAAATGATTGAAACCTTACTTTTGGGAATAGATATAGGAACGAGTTCTTGTAAAACCTGCGTCATTTCTGCCGACGGAAAAATAATTGCCACGGCAAAAAGCGATTATCCCTTGTATATCGACGGCAATCGTTACGAGCAAAATGCCGAGGACTATTGGCAGGGAACGCTCCTTACGCTTCAAAAAATCGAAGCAGAAAAACCGGGCCTTTTGGCTTCCGTCAGGGCAATCGGAGTTATCGGCCAAACCTCAACGGAAATTTTCGTTGACGAAAACGGCGCGCCGCTAAGACCTGCTATAATCTGGAAAGATACGCGCGCTGTGGCTGAAGCCGAAATGATAAAGCGTGATTTCGGTGAAGAAAAGCTTCTTAAGCTTCTCGGCGTTCCCGTTCCGATATCGGCAAACTGGGCCGCGTCAAGACTTCTTTGGGTATCAAAAAACGAGCCCGAAGTCGCGAAGAAAACTTATAAGATTTTACAACCGAAAGACTATATAAATTATAAGCTTACAGGAAAATATTTTTCTGATAAGTGGATAAACAAAAGCGTAGTTAATACTTACACGGGCGAAGTTCCCGAAGAGTATATAAATTATCTCGGCTTCTCGCCTGAGGTGATACCCGAAATGTCAGCTCCCTTTGAGCCGGTCGGTAAAGTTTCGAAAGAAATAGCCGAAATTACGGGGCTTCGTGAGGGAACAGCCGTTGTCGCAGGTTGGTCTGACGGCCCTGCAACCATGCTCGGAAGCGGAGCATTCATTAAAGAGGGCGTTGCCTTTAACTGTACGGGAACGAGCGAGATTATCGGAATTTCCGCAAGCGAAACCGTAAACGTGCCGGGACTTATGACCTTGCCTAAGCATATAACCGGCTCCGTTGCCATAATCTACGGCCCGACGCAATCGGGAAGCAGCTCGCTTCTTTGGTACCTTGATAAAATTCGTGGGAAAGACGAGTTTTCCGATGCCGTAAAGCTTGCCGAAAGTGTCCCCGCAGGAGCTGACGGCCTCGTCTTTTTGCCGTATCTTGCAGGTGAAAGAGCGCCGATATGGGACCCCGATGCGCGCGGTATCTTCGCAAATATCAGTGCAAGCCACGGAAACGAAAGCTTTATCCGCGCAATAATGGAAGGCGTTGCTTTCAGCGTAAGGCATTGCCTTGAAACCGCTGAAGAAGCGCTCGGTATATCAGCCGACACTATCGTAATTTCGGGCGGCGGAAGTAAAATTCACGTTTGGAATCAAATCAGAGCCGACGTTGCGAAAAAGAACGTTCAGCTCACCGAAAACGGCGAAACCTCAGCTCTCGGCGCAGTTATACTTGCGGGTGTCGGTATAGGGCTCTGGAGCGACGTTTCCGAAGCGAGCAACGCCCTCGTCAAAACCGCGAAAACTTTCGAGCCGAAGCCCGAGAACTTTGAAGTCTATGACAAAAACTACAAATGCTACCGCTCGCTCTACAAAGCGCTGAAATCGGTAAATGAATAAAAATAAAACTGAACCTTGGTGTCTTGCCTTGGTTCAGTTTCTTCTTTTTACGTTAAAAAAGATTAACAAAATTCTTTTTGTTTTTCTCTGCATATCTGTAAGCCTTGTGCGCTCCGCTTGAAGTTCGGTTCTCGGCATAAAAAATTACGTATCTGCTTGCATCTATCATTGCGCAATTTCGGAAATAAATTCTTTTATACCAACCGTCAAATTTCGGCTTAAGATATATTACGTCCTCATAGTCCTCGGTTTTTACGTATTTATGTTTTTTCCGCAGATGGTATTCCGAAACTGTGCAAAAAATACGTTCGATTTTCAAATCCGTGCGTTCTTCTTTTATTTCGGTAACAATTTTATGGGAAAGCGTGTCAAAACCGCCGAAGCCGCCGAAATAAAAAATGCGGCATCCATAATATATGGCTTTAAAAATTTCCGACCTCAAAGCTTCTTTGAGCTTTTCCGTTACTTCTATTTCTCGGTGTCCGAAAAAAGAACAAATCTTATCTTCCATAAAAAATAAGGTGCCACCCCTTGCGAGATAGCACCGCAGAATACCAAGTCGGATCGTA
>JAZRGJ010000191.1:0-1808 GCA_045644125.1 Eubacteriales bacterium
ATGCAAGCTGCTACAGAAATTTCACCCCCGAGATTCAGTCAAGAGTTAATACTCTTTGGGAAAACTTAAAGCTTTCCGACTCAACTGAGCCTTGGATTCACGTTCTGACGCTTCTTATTCTTGCGTCCGTTATCACGCTTGCCGTTTATACTACGTATATTACCAAAAGACGTTCTCGTGTTTACAGAACGAGAGATAAACTCAAAAAACAGAATAAAGTATAAAAAAACGGGGATTTTGCTTTTTGCAAAATCCCCATTAAAATCGAGGTTTTATGACAGATTTACTTGTAAAACTCTTTGTAAAGAACAAAGAAAACACGAAAGACACGAAGGTGCGCGGCGCATATGCGCTTCTTGCCGGTATCGTCGGAATAATTCTTAACGTTCTTCTTTTTGCGGCGAAGCTTACGATAGGTATAATTTCATTCTCCGTTGCCATAATCGCCGACGCTTTCAACAACATAACGGACGCCGCGTCTTCGGTTATATCTCTTATCGGCTTTAAGCTCTCCTCAAAGCCGACGGACAAAGAGCATCCGATGGGCCACGGCAGACTTGAATACATTTCCGCATTTATCGTTGATATGATTATCGTTCTCGTCGGATTTGAGCTTTTCACCTCTTCACTTGACAAGATTTTCAACCACGAAAAGCCTAATATTATCATTCCCGTTTTCATTTTCTTGGCTATTTCCGTTTTAGTTAAGCTTTGGCTTTTCTTCTTTTATTCGAAAATTGCGAAAAAAATATCCGCATCCGCAATCAAGGCTTCGGGCCTTGACAGCCTTACAGATGCGGTTGCAACGCTTCTTGTTCTCGTGTCTTCTCTTCTCTCTTATTTCGGTATTCTCGACGGTTTTCCGCTTGACGGCGCTGTCGGAATTCTCGTCGCATGCTTCATTCTCTACACGGGAATAAAGGCGGCAAAGGAAACAATAGATTTGCTTCTCGGAGCAGCGCCCGACGAAGAATTGGTCGGTGAGATTACCGAGTTTTACAAAAACTACCCCGAGGTAATAGGAATTCACGACCTTATGATCCACGACTACGGCCCCGGAAGAAGATTCATATCATTCCATGCGGAAGTGCCGTCCGATTCCAATATCGAGATCGCCCACGAAGCAATCGATAAAATGGAGCGAGATATGTTCTCAAAATTCAACGCCATCGTAACGATACATTTGGATCCTTTGACGGTAAACGACGACAGAGTCAACGATATGCGCGCTTTCTGCGAGGCCTGCGCAAAGGAGGTTTGCGAAAAGCTAACTATCCACGATTTCCGTATGACAGACGGAAACAAATTCACGAATCTTATATTCGACCTTTTAGTACCGCTTGACTGCGGTTATAAATGCGACGAGGCGCAAAGGCTCGTTGCTAAAAAAATAAAAGAAAAGAATCAAAATTGTTTTGCCGTTATACAGGCAGAACACCCTTATATTTAATATTAAACGCCTTCGTTATCAAAGTTTGGTATAAAGCTTTCGTCAGCCGTGCCCCACTCTTGAACGAAGGCGTTTTTCACGCCAAGCTTTTCAGCGTAAGAAAGAAGCTCACGGTACTCTTCCCTCGTTACCTTGCGGTTTATGGGATGGGGCGCGCGCTCGTTTGGAGTATACTGATTCATAAGGCTGAAATAAACGTTATCGCCGTATCTTTTATAAAGCTTTGATAAAATGAGTTTTGCCTCGGCTACGTGCTGCGGAAGAAGCAATATTCTTATGATAACGCCGCCCGTCATAATATTCCCCGAAAACTCCGCGCATGGCTTTTGGCGAAGCATTTCGTCGATTGCCGAAAGCG
>JAZRGJ010000192.1:0-3594 GCA_045644125.1 Eubacteriales bacterium
AACTCTTGCAACGAAGTTTAGATTTGCGGAAGAAAGACTTTCGCTTCCCGAAAATATTGCTCGCCCGAAGGGAATTATCCTTTCTTATTCCGTAATTTCGGCGTATACGCCGACTCACAACGCAACGTTCGTTAATCTTCTCAAAAAGCCGTTTAATCAGCTCACGAAAGAAGAGCGCAATTATCATTCCGCCGATATGCACGTAACTAGCGACACGCCTCCGGCATTTATGTGGCACACCTCGGAGGACGCCTCGGTAACGCCTCACGGAACTTTGAAAATGGCTTTGGCTTACGCAAATGCGGGAGTGCCCTTTGCGCTTCACGTATATCCTTACGGCCCTCACGGAATGGCGCTCGCATCGGAATTTTCAAGCCCGATAGGATGCGAAACGAGAACTCAACCCTTGGCGTCCGGCTGGCTTGACGATTCTATTGAATGGATGAAAACAATCGTTTGATAAGAAAATGGAGGTAAACTCATACTATGTTTCTTATGAATACCGAGAGAGTGTATTTTATTGATGGCAAAACGGATATATACCTTGATTTGTACGTAATTAACGACACCCGTCTGAATAAGCGCGACGGAATGCTTGTAATTCCCGGCGGCGGCTACGGCATTGTCGCCTTAGACAGAGAGGGTGAGAAAACAGCCCTTGCATATCTTGCGCGCGGCGTCAATGCGTACGTGCTTAATTACAGATGTGCTCGTGAAGACGTTTTCCCGATGCATCTTGAATACGCGGCGCTGGCAATGAAGTGGATAAGGGAAAACGCGGACAAACATAATACAAACCCGGAACGTATTTTTGCTCTCGGCTATTCCGCAGGCGGACATCTTGCGGCAAGCCTTACGACAAGATATAACTTTGCAGAGGAAAGACTCGGACTTAAAAAAGACTCCGTAAAGCCAAAGGGAGCGGTTCTTTGCTATCCCGTAATCACCGCTATCGAGCCCTGCAATAAAGGCTCGTTTGCCGGGCTTTTAAATAAGCCGTACGAGGATTTGACAGACGAAGAAAAGGCTTATCATTCTATGGAAAACTACGTAAAAAGTGACACGCCCCCTGCATTTATCTGGCATACCTCAGAGGATAAGGCGGTTCCGGTACACAGTTCCTTGAAGCTTGCTTTAGCTTATGCTAACGCAGGCGTTCCGTTTGCGCTTCACGTATATCCTTACGGTCCTCACGCAATAGCTCTTGCAACTGAATATTCAAATCCGCAAGACGGACTTTCGAGAGTTCAGCCCTTAGCTATGGGGTGGCTTGATGATTCTATCGAATGGATGAAAACTATTATTTAAAATATCTTGATTTTTGGGATTTTTAATGTTATAATATCTTTATTAAAGCTTTTGGAGGCTCAAAATGTTTCTTATGAACACCGAGAGAGTATATCTTTACGAGGGAAACCCCGATATATACCTTGATCTTTACGTAATAAATGATACCCGACTTCTCCCCCGTGACGGAATGCTCGTAATTCCCGGCGGCGGATACGGCTATGTTTGTATGGACCGCGAGGGCGAAAAAACGGCTCTTGCATACCTTGCGCGCGGCGTCAATGCGTACGTGCTTAACTACAGATGCGCTAAAGAGGACGTTTTCCCGATGCATCTTGAATATGCGGCTTGCGCTATGAAATGGATAAAGGATAACGCAGATAAGCATAACACGAATAAAGAGCGCGTTTTCGTTTCCGGCTTCTCAGCAGGCGGTCACCTTGCGGCAACTCTTACGACGAAGTACAATTTCATTGAAGAAAAACTCGGATACGAAAAAGACGAAGTTAAGCCGAAAGGCGCGGTTCTTGCCTATCCCGTAATCACGGCTATCGGCCCTTGCCACAAAGGCTCTTTCACAAATCTTTTAAATAAGCCGTTTGAGGAAATCACCGACGAAGAAAAAGCTTATCATTCAGCGGAAAACCACGTAAATTCCGACACGCCCCCCGCTTTTATATGGCATACGTCGGAGGACGGAGGGGTTCCCGTACATAGCTCCTTGAAGCTCGGACTTGCTTATGCAAACGCGGGCGTGCCCTTTGCGCTTCACGTATACCCTTACGGCCCTCACGGAATAGCCCTCGCAACCGAGTATTCCAACGCTCACGACGGCGTGAACAGAGTTCAACCCTTGGCATTCGGCTGGCTTGAAGACTCAATCGAGTGGATGAAAACAGTAAAATAAAATCCGAAAGGAACAAAATAAATGCAGAGAACTTACATTAAAGACGTAACCCCCGGTACGCACAAAGTACAGGGCTTCGTTGAAAACTTCCGTAACAAAAGAACTATGGCTTTCATAGTCGTAAAGGATATTACGGGAAAGCTTCAGGTAACTATTGAAAAGGAAAAGCATCCCGAATTTGAAGAAATGCTTAATATTCTTACTCCTCAATCGGTAGTGACGTTTGAAGGCCCCGTTATCGCTAACGACTACGTTAAGCTCGGCGGCATTGAAATGCTTCCCGAGAAAATGTTCGTTGAATCCGTATCCGAAGCGCTTCCCATTAAGGACGACTCCGATATTGATTGCAAGATGGACTACAGATGGATAGACTTAAGACGTGATGCAAATCACCTTATGATAAAGCTCCAGACGACGCTCACCGCAGCTATGCGTGAGTTTCTTATCAAGGAGAATTTCGTTGAAATCCATACCCCGAAGCTTATCGCGGCGGCAAGCGAATCCGGCTCCGACGTTTTCGAGGTAAAATATTTCGATACTAAGGCGTATCTTGCGCAGTCGCCTCAGTTTTATAAGCAGATGGCTATGGCGGCAGGACTTGAAAGAATTTTCGAAACGGGCCCCGTATTCCGAGCTGAAAAATCTTACACCAACAAGCACGCAACCGAGTTTACGGGCTTCGACCTTGAGTTTTCCTACGTAACGAGCTACGAGGACGTTATGAAGATGGAAGAAGAGCTTCTTACTTACGCTCTTTCAAAGGTTAAAGAGGCGCACGGCGAGGAGCTTAAAGCCGTATACGGAGCGGAGCTTGAAGTGCCCACGCTTCCTTTCCCGAGAATGAAGCTTTGCGACGTTTACCGTGAGCTTGAGGAAAGATACGGCTACAAGGTGCCGGACGAGCTTAAGGGCGACCTCACCACCGAGGCGGAAAGAATGACGAAGCAGCTCGCTCGCGACATGTTTGACCACGAGTTCCTTTTCGTAACCGATTACGACGCAAAGGAAAGAGCTTTCTATCATATGAGAGATGAAAACGGCGTTCCTCAGGGATACGACCTTATCTGGCGCGGCGTTGAAATCACGACCGGCGCTCAGCGTGAGCACAGATACGACGTTCTTAAAGCTCAGGCAGAAGAGAAGGGACTTGCCGACGACGTTAAATTCTATCTTGAATTCTTCAAGTCCGGATGCCCCCCTCACGGCGGCTTCGGTATCGGTATTGACAGACTTACCATGCTCTTCCTCGGTCTTTCCATAAAAGAGGTACAGTTCCTCTTCAGAGGCCCGAACAGACTTACACCCTAAAGAAAAAGGAGAATAACAATGAAAATTGCACTTATAAACGAAAACAGCCAGGCGGCAAAGAACGCCCTTATCTGCGATACCCTTAAGAAGGT
>JAZRGJ010000193.1:0-10637 GCA_045644125.1 Eubacteriales bacterium
GGAATGTATTTTAGTCGTTTCAATAGCTTCCTCGAAGCTCATGTCGGGAAGAATCGACGGAAGCCTTTTTGCAAGCATGGATTTTCCGGCGCCGGGAGGGCCGATAAGAAGCACGTTATGTCCGCCTGCGGCGGCAATTTCAAGCGCTCGCTTAGCCTTGAGCTGTCCTCTCACGTCGGAGAAATCAAACTCGCAATCGTTTCCCGAAAAATCAATGCGCGCGCCGTCGAATTTCTCAAAAGGAAGCTCTGCTTTTCCCTTCAAATGCTCGACAAGCTCCTTGACGTTTTTCACGCCGTAAACCTTGATTCCCTCAACCACGGATGCCTCGCCCCTATTATCGTAAGGGACGTATATCTCTTTCATTCCGGCTTCCTTTGCGGAAACCGTCATAGGAAGCACGCCGTTGACAGCTCGAAGCTCGCCCGAAAGAGAAAGCTCGCCAACGAAGCACCTGTCGGAAAGACGGACGCTCGGCGGTATCACCATTCCGGATTGAAGTATTGCGATAAGTATGGCAACGTCGAATGCGCTTCCCTCTTTTTTAACGTCAGCAGGAGCAAGGTTTACCATAATATCGAGCGAGGGAAAAGAAAAACCGGAATTTTCGCAAGCGCTCTGCACACGGTTTTTCGCTTCTTTTACAGCCGCATCCGGCAATCCGACGAGGTCGAATTTGGGAATTCTTTTCCATGCGCTGCACTCAACCGTGACCGTAAAGCCGTCTATTCCCATAATACCGGACGTATATACTCTCGATAACATAAAAACGCTCCTGTCAAAATGCTTTTTTACAATTTTACCACAAAGCGTTGATAAAATCAATACCTTGACAAAGGCTTTAGTCTTTGATATACTTAAAACCGTAAATCAAGCGGCAAAAAAGAGCAAAGAGCGTCGTTTAAAAGGCGCATTGATAGCAAACAAAAGTTTACACAAATAAACAAAATGCTCCGTTTTTTTCAACACGGGGCGCAACTTAAATATAAAAGAGGATGAAAATGGACGAAAGATTTTCAAGAACAGAGGCTCTTATTGGGAACGAAGCTCTTCAAAAACTGGAAAATTCAAGAGTTGCGATATTCGGCGTCGGAGGCGTTGGCGGATTTGCGCTTGAAGCCTTGGCGCGCTCGGGAGTCGGAGAAATCGACCTGATTGACTCGGACACGGTTGCGCTGACTAATATAAACAGACAAATAATAGCGACGGAAGATTCCGTTGGCAAATATAAGGTTGACGTTGCGAAAGAGCGCGCAAAAAGCATAAACCCCAAGGCGAAAATCAATACGCGCATCGCATTTTTCTCACCCGAAAACGAAAATGAGTTTGATTTTTCGGGCTACGATTATATAATCGACGCAATCGACACGGTTTCAAGCAAAATAGCCCTTATTCTTAAAGCTGAGCGCGAGGGAGTTAAAATCATTTCCTCTATGGGCACGGGAAACAAGCTTAATCCCTTAGCTTTTGAAATCACCGATATATACAAAACCAGCGTTTGCCCTCTCGCAAGAGTCATGCGAACGGAGCTCAAAAAAAGAGGAGTAAAAAAGCTTAAGGTGCTTTACTCCAAGGAAGAGCCGATAAAAGCTCTTGCAAACGACTCAGACGCCCCGAAAACTCGACACGCCCCCGCCAGTATTGCTTTCGTACCCTCGGTGGCAGGTCTTGCGATTGCAGGCGAAGTAATAAAAGATCTCATAAAATAACAAGCAAAAAGGCGGGCGCCCGAAAGGAGCACTCGCCAATTTTTCAGATATTACAGTCCGTTTACAACGTTATTCGGTCTTTCTTCTCTTAAGAAGCGAAGAACATTCTCTATAACCTCGTTATGCAGCGAGGGCATTGCTCTATCCGTATTCCACGCGACGTGAGGCGTAAAAACTGAACGCTTTGACGAAAGAATGCGCTCGTCAAGCTTTCCACTCTCATTTTCAAAAACATCGAGTCCTACTGCGGCGATAGTCCCGCATTCTAAAGCTTCTGCAAGCTCTTTTTCATTTATAATACCGCCGCGGCTGGTATTTATAAGAACTGCCGTTTTTTTCATTTTTGATAGCTCGCGCGCACCGATGCTTCCGCGAGTTTTTTCATTGAGAGGAAGATGAAGCGATACGAAGTCCGCCTCGGAAAGAAGCTCGTCAAGCTCTCTTCTCTCTGCTCCGTATTCGCTTAAGGCTTCGTCCGAAACAAAGGGATCGTAAACTACAGGCTTCATATCAAAGGCATTTGTACGACGGCAAACAGCCTTACCGATATTTCCAAACCCAACAAATCCTACGGTTTTGCCGGCAAGCCTTATAGCAGGACCTATCTCGTCGCTGAGCGCCCACACGCCGCCATTTACTCTTGCATTTAAGTAAGTCAAGCGTTTTGCCGCAGAAAGAAGAAGCGAAATTGCGTGTTCGGCAACGTCAATAATTCCGTAATTCGGAGAATTGCAAACGAAAATTCCCGCCTCTTTCGCCGCCACGGTGTCAACCGTATCGTAGCCTATGCCGTAGCGAATAATAAGCTTGCATTTTTGAAGCTTTGAGATTACGGCTCTGTTGAGCTTTGTAGATGCGAAAAGAATTATATCCGCGTCACGCGCCGCCGCAATAACCTCGCTCTCTTCCACAGCTTCCGATATAACGAAATCAACACCCGTAAGCCTCTCAAACGTTTCCTTTTCTTTTTCAAAGCCGTCAAGATTTGCGCTGAACGCCAATATTTTCATTTTCATCCTCCAAAGCATTGATTTCAATCAAAAATTGTGCTAAAGTATTTAATAGCACCATTTCGATTATAGTATCAAAAGGCTTTCTTTTCAATGTCTTATCATACCTAAAACTTGAATTATTTTCCACGGAACAAAAACGGCAGGAGCTTTTATGACAAAAAAAGAAACGCGCATCACAAATAGAAAACACCCCAATATTAAGAAAATCGTTTCAGTGAGTTGTTTTGATCTTGCGCCAAACTTCGCGACGGGAGTTGAAATACACGAAAGCTGGGAATTCGTTTACGTTGACAAAGGCGAGGTGATTTGTCAGGGCGACGGATGTGAAAACAAGCTTTCGCAAGGAAATATAATATTCCACTCTCCGCGCGAGCCGCACTTAACGGTTTGTAACGGCAAAGAGAGCGCTTCTATTTTTTCTGTTATCTTCGACACTCGTGGTGATATGAGTTTTTTTGACGGAAAGCTCATAAAAATCCCGAAGAAGCTCGCTTCTCTGCTAAAAAACCTTATAAGCGAGTGCGAAAGAGCTTTCGTGATTTCGGAGTATCCGCTAAAGAAAAGGGCCGATGCCTTTTTGGGAAGCGAGCGCTTGGCGCTTCTTTATCTTGAAGAATTTTTGCTTCTTCTTATGCGAAAAGAAAGTGAAAGACAAGCGCCTGATGAATTTATCTACAGCAACAAGCTAAGAACTGACGGTATTGCTCAAAAAATTGCCGCGTATCTTGAAGAAAAGATTTTTGAAACCGTAAGTCTTGGAGAGATAGTGCGGAAATTTCATTTCGGAAAAAGTTATCTTTGCAAAGAATTCAAGGACAGCTTCGGCGTATCGATTATGAACTATCACCTTGCCTTAAAAATTTCGGAAGCAAAAAAGTTTCTCCGCGAATCCGATATGCAGATTTGCGAAATAGCAAAGGCTCTCGGCTTTGAAAACCCCGAATATTTTTCGAGATATTTTAAGAAAATCACAGGACACACACCGAGAGAATTCAGAGGCGCGCTTATTAACGACGCTTCGTTAAAAAAGAAATAAAAGTATAGCGAGGACACCGCAAAGGGCATCCTCGCTTTTTAAATTATATAGCTTTATTCAGTTCTGAGCGCAACCACGGGGTCTTTCTTTGCCGCGCTTCTTGCGGGGATAAGTCCCGAAATGAGCGTCAAAGCCGTGCTGAGCGCGATAAGAAGGAGCGCCTGCGAAACGGGAAGCGCCGCAATCGAGGAATAGTTGATTATCGGACCAAGTATAAGGTTTACTATTACCGATATAAAATAGGTTGCCGCAACGCCGATAATACCGGCAAGCATACCTATGATAAAGGTTTCCGCATTGAAGAGGTGGCTTACGTCCTTTTTGCGTCCGCCAAGGGAACGAATAACGCCAATCTCCTTAATTCTTTCAACAACCGAAACGTAGGTGATAATACCTATCATAACCGTTGATACCACGAGCGATACCGAAGTGAATGCGATAAGCGCATAAGAAACTACGTCGATCATAGTATTTAAAAGGCCGATTATGATTTCAAGAGTATCGTTATAAGTGATGTCTGCCTTGTTAACGTCGGCATTCCATGCGTCAAGATGCTGGGTAACCAAATCTTTCTCTACGAAGGAGTTAGGGTATATGTAGATCTCGTTGGCAACCGGGTTTCCTCCCACCATTCTGAGAGAGATCTTCTTCATCTCCGACATATCAATGTTGCTGAAATCACCGCCGGTAGTTCCGCCGCCGGCGCCACCGCCGCTCATAGCGCCAAGAATGTCGCCAATTCCAAGAGATTCACCGACAAAGGCTTTTCCTCTCGCCATCTCACCGTTTTCATCGGGGTTGAGAAGTCGATAGTCGTATTCATAGTATATACCCATATCCATGCCCATGTAGTTCATGGATGTGATCTCGCCCTTTTCCTTTATAAAGTTAACGATCTGGCTGTTTGCATTCTCCTGAAGAACATGATCGGTAAGGGCTTCGGTGTAGTAGATACCCGAAGAAAGACAGCCGTAGCTGGTTCCCTCGTTGGGCACCAATATGCCTACAACCTTAAGCTGAACGCCGTTTGCAAGGCCGTTTCCGCTGTAGTTATAGGTAAAGGGGTTAAGCATTGAGGTATAAGGATTCTCGTTCTTAACGAATACGCTGTCGTTGGGATACCAAGCAAACGTCTTTTCCTCGCTCATAAGCTTGTTGTAGTCAACGTACTCAAAATCAAGCGCGGGATTGTATCTGGGATCTTGCACCATTACGGGCTTTCCGTATTCATCGACAACGGGATTGCCGTTCTCGTCGATTTTCTGAACCTTGGAAACCTTGTAAAGAAGATTGTAAAACTCTTCCTCGGTGTAATAGCCGAGTCTGGCAAGAAGCATATCGGAGATTTCTTTGTCCTTGTTAAGAACTATCATTATTTCGTTGTATTCGTCTGCTATCTCGCCGTATACGTCATACTGATCGGCAATATACTCTTTATTGTTGGGAGCTTGCTCAAATGAAGGAATTATCTGAGTGACGTAGCTTGCATACTGCGCAAAGCTCGTGGACTTAAGCACTGAGGTGTATCTATCGGTCAGAGCCGATATGGAGAGATTTTCCAACACCTTGGAGTCACCCACTCCGGTGTATATGTCGGTATAAATAGAGTATGACATATCAATGCCGTAGCTCAAAAGCATGGCTTGATAATAGTTTTTATCCATACCCTTAACGTAATTTACGTATTCTTCACTGATGTCGTTTTTGATTATAAGAGAATCGGTAAGCTCTGACATCTTGGCAACGTACGCAAGAAGCGAATCAATATGCGCCTTATCGGGATGCTTAATTATCTCGCCCTTTTGAGACGCATTCATCATGCCCGTAATAGCGTTAAGGTCGTACGTGGTTTCGGTTATGGCGATCGGGTTTCCCGAAAGCATATCGTCCTGCATTGAGGCAATATAGCCCTTAATACCTGCTGAGAAAGCAAGAACGAGCGCTATGCCGATTATGCCTATCGAGCCGGCGAAGCCGACCATAGCGGTTCTTCCCTTTTTGGAGATAAGGTTTTTCGCAGAAAGCTTAAATGCCGTGAAAAATGACATTTTCGCCTTTTCTTTTTTCTTTTTGATAAGCTTTTTGCGCTTCTTCTCGTCAACTATTTCGGAAAGCTCCGCTTCGAGCTTTACCTCTTCCTCTTTAGCGAGCTTAAGAGTTTCCGCTTCTTCGTCCTCGGCGGAAAAAGGATTGCTGTCCTCTTTTACGTAGCCGTCAAGGAGGCGAATAATTCTCGTGGAATACTGCTCTGCTATCTCGGGGTTGTGAGTTACCATTATAACGAGGCGCTCGCCGGAAATCTCTTTGATAAGGTCCATTATCTGAACCGAGGTTGCGGTATCAAGCGCGCCGGTGGGCTCGTCGGCAAGAAGAATTTCGGGGTCGTTAACAAGCGCTCTCGCTATCGCAACTCTCTGGCACTGACCGCCCGAGAGCTGATTCGGACGCTTATAGTACTGATCCTTAAGACCTACTCGATCAAGCGCAATCTTCGCCTTTGCCGTGCGCTCTTCTTTTGAAACGCCGGATATTGTGAGGGCAAGCTCAACGTTGCCGAGAATCGTCTGGTGGGGGATCAGGTTATAGCTTTGAAATATGAAACCGATTCTGTGGTTTCTGTATACGTCCCAATCTCTGTCGCGGTATTCCTTCGTTGACGTACCGTTGATTACAAGGTCGCCATCCGTATATTTATCAAGTCCGCCTATTATGTTGAGAAGGGTGGTTTTTCCGCAGCCCGAAGGGCCGAGGATCGAAACGAATTCCTGCTTTCTGAAGGAAATGCTTACGCCGCGAAGCGCATGAACCGTTTCCGAGGACGTGACGTAGTCCTTTTTTATGTCCTTTAACTGAAGCAAATATTTATACCTCTTTCAATAATTGTTACTCAATATAAATTATACAATTACATTATGAACATATTGTGAATATTTCGCTCCTGCAATCAAAATTTTTTCAGAAAATTTCACATTTTTAAAGAAAAGCTCAAAAGCGCTCGACGTAGGACAAGCTTTTTGCAAAAAACACAATTTCTAGTGTTTTATAAGGCAAGAAATCACTATATGTAGTATAAAATTTAATTTTGCGAAAATTTATTTGAGATAAAAACGGAGAAAAAAAACGTCGTTTTTTGGCAAACTTGACGAAATAAAAAAGCGCTTTTTAAGGCTTTTTCTCAAAAAGGCGTGTGTCAAGGGGTAAAATAGACAAAAAAAAGATTTTTTTTAGTACAAATTAGCCTCTTTTGCTAAAAAATGGATTTACGCAAAAACACAAGATATAGACGTCGGGTATTGACAAAACCACAAGATATGGTGTATAATACACTCACGCGCTAAATTGCGCACCATAGAAATTCAGGGAAGTTCCAAGCGACACAATGCGTTTTTTGCGCGAAAAGCGGGGATTTCCTTTTTATGCCCCATTTTTAAAGAATTTTATAGAAAACGACATAAAAAGAAAGGACAGAAAAATGAAACTCATTAAGAGAAACGGCGCTGAGGTCGTCTTCGATAAATCCAAGATCGCCGCCGCAGTTACCAAGGCAAATGAAGCGGTTGAAGAAACCGAGCGCATTACGGAACACGACATCAAAGCCATTACGGACAGCGTTGAAAAGCTTTGCGAAAAGCTCCGCCGCTCCGTTTCCGTCGAGGAAGTTCAGGATATGGTTGAGCGCGAAATCATGAAGAAGAAAGCGTTCACCCTTGCAAAAGCTTACATTACTTATAGATATAAGAGAGCTCTCGTTCGTAAATCCAACACGACCGACGATAAGATTCTTTCCCTTATCGAATGTAATAACGAAGAGGTTAAGCAGGAAAACTCCAACAAGAACCCCACCGTTAACAGCGTTCAGCGTGACTACATGGCAGGCGAGGTTTCAAAGGACATCACGAACAGAATCCTTCTTCCCGAAGACATCGTTAAAGCGCACGAGGAAGGTATCATTCACTTCCACGACGCCGATTATTTTGCGCAGCATATGCATAACTGCGACCTTGTAAACCTTGAGGATATGCTTCAGAACGGAACGGTTATCTCCGGCACTATGATTGAAAAGCCCCACAGCTTCTCAACCGCTTGCAACATTGCAACGCAGATCATAGCGCAGGTTGCGTCAAACCAGTACGGCGGCCAGTCCATAAGCCTTACTCACCTTGCTCCCTTCGTTCAGATAAGCCGTGAGAAGATCCGCAACGCCGTAACCAGAGAGTTTAACGAGGTTGGCGTTACCGACGAGGCGGCTATCGCAAGAATCACCGAAGCAAGACTCCGTGACGAAATCAAGCGCGGCGTTCAGTGTATTCAGTATCAGGTAGTAACTCTTCTTACCACGAACGGACAGGCTCCCTTTATCACCGTATTTATGTACCTTGGCGAAGCTCGCAACGAGCAGGAAAAGGCTGACCTTGCGCTCATCATTGAAGAGACGCTTCTTCAGCGCTATCAGGGCGTTAAAAACGAAGCGGGCATTTATATCACTCCCGCATTCCCGAAGCTTATTTACGTTCTTGAAGAGGACAACGTTCGCGAGGGCTCAAAGTATCACTACCTTACGAAGCTTGCCGCAAAGTGCACGGCAAAAAGAATGGTTCCCGACTATATCTCCGAAAAGATAATGCTCCAGAACAAAGTTGACAAAAACGGCGACGGACATTGCTACACCTGCATGGGTTGCCGCAGCTTCTTGACTCCTTACGTTGACGAAAACGGAAAAGCTAAATATTACGGCCGCTTCAATCAGGGCGTCGTTACCGTTAACCTCGTTGACATCGGCCTTTCCGCAGGCGGAAGCATGGAGAAATTCTGGCAAGTATTCGACGAGCGCATGGAGCTTTGCCACAGAGCGCTTCAGTGCCGCCACGAGCGCCTTTCCGGCACTCTTTCCGACGCCGCTCCCATCCTTTGGCAGTACGGCGCGCTTACAAGACTTAAAAAGGGTGAAACCATCGACAAGTATTTGCACGGCGGTTACTCAACTCTCTCTCTTGGCTACGCAGGCCTTTGGGAGTGCGTTTACTCCCTCAACGGCAAAAAGCTCACCGAGCCCGAGGGCGAGGCTTTAGGTCTTGAAATCATGAAAAAGCTCAACGAGTACACTGCAAAGTGGAAAGCGGCTGAAAACATTGACTATTCCCTCTACGGAACTCCCCTTGAAAGCACGACCTACAAGTTTGCAAAGTGCCTTCAGAAGAGATTCGGCGTAGTTGACGGCGTTACCGACAGAAACTACATTACAAACTCCTACCACATTCACGTTACCGAGCCCATCGACGCATTTGCAAAGCTCGAGCTTGAGGCAAAATTCCAGGCTCTCTCACCCGGCGGCGCAATTTCTTACGTTGAAGTACCCGATATGCAGAACAACCTCGAGGCTGTTCTCGGCGTTATGGAATTCATTTATGAGAACATTATGTACGCCGAGCTCAACACCAAGAGCGACTATTGCCAGGTTTGCGGCTACGACGGAGAAATCACTATCGGAGAGGACGACGGCAAGCTCGTTTGGGAATGTCCCAACTGCAAAAACCGCGACCAGTCCAAGATGAACGTTGCTCGCAGAACTTGCGGCTACATCGGTACACAGTACTGGAATCAGGGCAGAACTCAGGAAATCAAAGACAGAGTTCTTCACCTTTAATAACAAAAAAGGAAGAAGCGTTAATCCGCTTCTTCCTTTTTTCGTTTTATTCAAAAATCAGTCAATTAAATTGATTCTATCGCGAATACCACGTACTCAAGCTCTTTTTCAAGCTCCATACTGATTTCGCAGGGTGACATCTTATTTTTGGGATTGTGTATGTTCGCTTCAATTCCGACGTTACCGTTTTTTCCGCTTCTCGGAACGGTTACCTGAATACTTGAGGCGTCATACTTTTCTTTCAAGTGATTGATACAAGCTCTTACAAGCGCGTCGCTTGAAATTTCAACGTATATGCCGAATCTTGTAAGACGGCGGTTGAGCTTGGTTTCGAATTTATGAAGGAAAGTTACCGTGAGTATGGAAATCACAAAAGCAACGAGCGCGCCTTCAATAAATCCCGCGCCGAGCGCAAGTCCTATCGCCGCCGTTGCCCAAAGTCCTGCAGCCGTAGTAAGACCTGTTATCTGGAAGCGTCCCTTTAAAAGTATCGTTCCGACGCCGAGGAAACCTATACCGGATATAACCTGAGCCGAAATTCTCAAAGGATCGTTATCCACGCCCAGAATCTCATTTGCGTAAAATCCCACCATTGCGGTCATAGCTGCGCCTATCGTCACGAGAATGTGCGTACGCATACCTGCGGCGCGTCCCTGTCTTCCTCTTTCAAGTCCTATAACTCCGCCGACGATAAGAGCAAGCACGAGTCTTATACACACGTTTGCCAACGTATAATCTTTAAAATTGTGTAAAAACGCAAGAACTGCACCCATAATTTAGTATTCCTTTCCTGAAAAAAATATAGCATTATTTTATCACTTAAGTCACTATAAGTCAAGTCAAATTGCAAAAATACCGTATTTTATTATACGCATAACTTCGTTAAATTGCTAAATTTTATAAAAGCTATTGAAAACGCATTTCATTTTTAGTATAATGTTAAATGGGGAAAGATGGGTTTCGTATATTACAAATCTGAAAGGGTATCAAAATATGATAACTTACGAAAAAATAAAGAGTGATAAGGCTATAAGAGCTTATATTAAAGCCGCAGATGAATCGCTTGCCGCTCTCGGCTATACCGAGCACAGCTTCTTTCACGTAACCAAGGTTGCGGAATGCGCGGCAAATATCCTTTCTTCACTCGGATACGACGAGCGCACGGTTGAGCTTTCCAAAATTGCGGCGCATCTTCACGACATCGGAAATCTCGTAAACAGAGTCGACCACTCGCA
>JAZRGJ010000194.1:0-4038 GCA_045644125.1 Eubacteriales bacterium
CTTATGAGAATAGATTGCTCTCCGCCCCAAAGTGAGTTTTCCGCCTTTAGTTTAAGCTTCTGCATTTGCGGATTGTTAAAGGGTAAATCAAAAGTGCTTGACGCCTCGTGAATTATAGCCGCAATATATTGCTTCGTCGCCATTGAAGCCTCAAGCTTTTTGTTCTCAAAATAACGCATAGCGTCAGAGCTTGAGGAGAAAACGATAATAAAAACGTTAGGCGCAATTCCTCGCACGGTTTTTATCATATGGCTTTCGTAGGGCTTGTGGAAATACATATCGCCTTGCTTTAAGGAAATCACCTTACCGTCAGCGATTATGTCACATTCGCCTCTGTCAACGTAAACCAACTCCCACGGCTCGTGAGATTCAAGCACGTCAACGAAGCTGTCGTCAAATTCGAAATAGTGTATGGAGGTAATCGAGCTTATTTCAATAGATTTCGTTATCTCGTATTTAGGGTAGTTATACATTAGATTTATACCTATTCATGTACATTATATATTATTTTTGAAACTTTTGCGTACAAAATCAAACACGTTTTGTATAAAAACGTACAAAATTATAACTTTAGCCGTTAGGCCTCAAGGACGCTTACGCCGAGCGCCGTAATTTTTTCCGCTTCCTCTCGGTTTTCGGTGAAATTGGTAACTAAAACGTCGCCCGATTTCAAGTCTGTGATTTTTGCGAAAGCATTTCTTCCGAGCTTCGTGCCGTCTGCCGTAACTATCAGTTTGTCGGAACATTCTATCATCTTTCTTGCAAGGGAAGCTTCGTTTGAATAATAAAGGCTGAGCCCTGCGTCAACGCTTATTCCGTCAACGGAAAGAATACACTTCGTCGCATGGTAGTTTTCAAGCTGCGAAAGAGCGTCTTCTCCATAGGTAAACTGATATTTCGAATCAAATTCACCGCCGAGCAAGATTACGTTGAAAGAAGAGAAAAGAGCCGCTTCCATTGCGTTTTGCATTGAATTCGTAACGATGGTTATGTTTTTCTTTCCTTGAATTGCGTGCAAAACGTAAGCAAGAGTTGTGCCTGCGTTCATCATTATCGTGTCGTTATCCTCGATGAGAGAGGCGGCAAGCTTCGCAAGGCGTTTCTTTGCTACGGAATTCGTTTTAAATCTTTCCGAAAGGTCCATGTTTACGTAAAGCTTGTTAAGGGCAACTGCGCCGCCGTGAACACGTGAAAGATGCCCGTGCATTTCAAGATATTCAAGATCCTTTCTGACGGAAACCTCGGATATGTTATATTTTTCCGCTATCTCCGAAACCTTGATCTTTCCTTTTGTGTGAAGTATTGAAACTATCTCATCTCGTCTTTGTTCTGTTGAAAGCATAATTTTTTCCTTGAAAAATTTTTTCTTTTTTCATTATAGCATAGTTTTTTTAAAAAGGCAAGCGAAACTTAAACGAAATATAAAAACTTTCAAATAAAACTTAATAACGCTATGATTTGTGTGTAAATCTTCCGCTTTGCAAAAGATTGAAAGCCAAACGCAACCCTAGATATATAAATATATCTATTGACAAAAGGTATAAATTGTGGTAACATGTTTTTGATAAAAAAACGAAAACCAAAACGAAATCAAGTTGAAATACAAAACAAACGGAGCGTTAACTTAATTTCGAGGTAAAGGAGCAAATATGACGAAGCAGCACGCAAGATTTCTCGGTATAGATATTGGAACAACCTCTCTCAAAGCCGCTGTTTTTAACGGTCTTGGCGAGAGAATTGCCTTGAGAACTCTTGATTATACGCTTGATACCGATGCTGCAAGCGGGTATATTGAATTTCCCGCAGAGGAATACGCAAGAATGTGCGAGAGCGTCGTTCTCGATCTTCTCTCCGAGTGCGGAAGAATAGACGCAATATCAATAGATACCCAAGGCGAGACCTTGATACTTACCGACGAATCGGGAAAGCCTCTTTGTCCCGCTGTGGTTTGGCTTGATAACCGCGCGGTAGACGAAGCCGACGCTATAAAAGAAAAGTTCGGCAACGAAAAAGTATATAACGTAACCGGCCAGCCGGAAATAACTGCAGGATGGCCTGCTTCAAAGGTGCTCTGGTTTAAAAATAATAAGCCCGAAATCTTCGCAAAGGTCAAAAAGATTTTTATGCTTGAAGACTGGGTGCTTTATAAGCTTACCGGCAACTTCGTAACCGAGCCGACTATTCAATCGTCGACTATTTATTACGACATAGTAAACGGCGCTTGGTGGGATGAAATGATGGATTTCATCGGAATAAACGAAAGTATGCTTCCTCGCATTTGCGAAAGCGCTGAAAAGGTCGGTGAATTCCGTGGTATCCCCGTTGTTTCGGGTATGCTCGACCAGATAGCCGGTACGATCGGCGCAGGCGTTACCGACGGCTCTAAAATCAGCGAAATGACCGGAACTATAATGGCGATCTGCGCGCTTTGCGAGGACATTCCTCAATACCGCGCCGATTCTATAATCCCTTGCCACGTTCACGCAATCAAAGGTAAATTCTGCAGAATCCTTTGGTCCTCAACCGCAGGCATGGCTCTTAAGTGGTTTAAAAATCAGTTTGCCGAAAGCTTCTCATTCCGTGAGCTTGACGAGCTTGCAAGGAGCGTTGCGCCGGGCTGTGACGGGCTTTCGATGCTTCCTCACTTCTGCGGCTCAACCATGCCGAAATATAATCCCGATGCAAAAGCGGTATTTTCCGGCATAACCCTCTCGCACACACGCGCGCATTTTGCGAGAGCGATAATGGAATCTATCTCTTTTATACTCCGTCAGGACCTTGAATACATAGGCACGGAGGAAATAGACGAAATTCGCATAACGGGCGGCGGCGCAAAGAGTCCTCTTTGGGCAGAGATCAAAGCTAACGTAACGGGTAAAATTTTGAAAACCGTCAGCGAAGACGAAACCGCTTGTCTTGGCGCAGCTCTTTCAGCCGCTGTCGGAGTCGGAGCTTTCCCGAGTCTTGAAGTTGCGGCAGAATCTGCCGTTAAATGCAAAAAAGTATACGCTCCATCGGGAATTGATTACGATGGCGCATACAAAAATTATCTTGAGCTTGAAAAAATAATGAATATATAATAGGAGAAAAGAAATGTTAAAGAATTACAAAATCAAAGCTCCGTATTTTGAAATCGGACCTAAGTGCTTTATGTGGGGCGAGCGTATGCTTAAGCTTGCAAAAGCGGTTGATAAGATTGCGATAAAATACGACCTTGACGTAATTTTAACCCCTCAGTACACGGATATAAGACTCCTTGCTGAGAACACCGAGAGAGTTCATATCTATGCGCAGCATATGGATAACCTTTATCCCGGACGCGGACTTGGCTCGGTTCTTCCCGAAGCTATCAAGGAAGCGGGCGCAGTCGGCGTAATGCTCAACCACGCAGAAAAGAAGCTTACTCTTGACGAGGTTAAGACCGCTATCGCGCGCGCTGACGAGGTTGGACTTGCGACTATCGTTTGCGCTGACAGCGTTGAAGAAATCAGACAGATCGCCCTTATGGGCCCGAACCTCATCGTTGCAGAGCCCACCGAGCTTATCGGAACGGGCGTTGCGAGCGATATGGGATACGTAAGAGATACCATTGCGGCAGTAAGAGTGATTAACCCCGATATTATGGTACTTCAGGGCGCAGGTATTTCAGGCCCCGACGACGTTGCAAACGTTATAAGAGCAGGAGCTCAGGCAACGGGTTGCACGAGCGGCGTAATGAAAGCTGCTGATCCCGAAGCCGCTGCAGAGGAAATGCTTTACACGCTCAGAAAAACTTGGGACGAGGTGAACGGAAAGTGATAGAATCCGCACTTAATCAAGCGTTTGACGCTTTTCGTATTGAAGCCGAATCACTTGCTGAAACCGCTAAGGTTCTTGACAGAGACGAGATGCGCCGCGCGGTCGTTGCGCTTGCAAATGCCGAAAGAATCGCCGCTGCCGGCTGCGGTCACTCCGGAATTGCTTGCCGCCACTTTGCTCATCTTATGTGCTGCGTAGAGCGCCCCGCAAGATTTCTCTCTCCTGCTGAGGCAGTACACG
>JAZRGJ010000195.1:0-6086 GCA_045644125.1 Eubacteriales bacterium
TGCTTAGAAGGCAGTTGCTCTATCCAGCTGAGCTAAAGGCACTTGCTGCAACGTTTAGTATTATAACAGAATATTTTTTCTTTGTCAATAGCTTTTTGCGAAGTTTTTCAAGATTTAAAAATAATTTTGAAGGACCGCTCAAAAATAGAGCGGTCCTTAGTGTTTATTCAGGGTCTTTAACCGATTCTGTGAGCGCTGTTGCAAGGCTTGCGAGATTTTGAATGTTGGAAGGCACGATAATTTTCGTTGCCTTTCCGTCTGCAACCTTTTCAAGCGTTTCAAGGCTGCGAAGAGAAATCATCGAGCTTGAAGGAGCCGCTTCGTTAATCATCTTGATACCGGTTGCGGTAGCTTCTTGAATCTTAAGAATCGCCTCGGCTTCACCCTCAGCTTCTCTGATTTTAGACTCTTTAACAGCTTCCGCTCTGAGAATTGCCGAAGCTTTTTCAGCTTCAGCGGCAAGAATTGCCTGCTGCTTATTACCTTCTGCAATAAGAATGGTAGAATTTTTTTCACCCTCTGCTCTGAGAATAGCTTCACGTCTTTCACGCTCTGCTTTCATCTGCTTTTCCATCGCATCTTGAATTTCTCTCGGAGGAATAATGTTTTTAAGCTCAACTCTTGAAACTCTGATACCCCAAGGGTCGGTAGCTTCGTCGAGTATCGTTCTCATTTTAGTATTGATAATATCTCTTGACGTAAGCGTCTGGTCGAGGTCAAGCTCGCCTATGATGTTACGAAGAGTGGTAGAAGTAAGGTTTTCGATAGCCATAATCGGATTGGTTACACCGTAAGTGAAGAGCTTGCAGTCCGTAATCTGATAAAAAACGACTGTGTCGTTCTGCATTCTTACGTTATCCTTGGTGATAACGGGCTGGGGCGGGAAATCCGAAACCTGCTCCATTAAAGTAAGCTTTTTAGCTACTCTTTCGATAAAAGGAATCTTGAAGTGGATACCGGTAGTCCAAGTTGTTCTGTAACTTCCAAGTCTTTCAATAACCTGCGCTGTAGCTTGCGGAACGATTCTGATATTTGCAATAAGAATAGCAACGATCACACCAAGTATTACCGAAATGATAATAAGCGGTACGTTGACTTCAAGTAAGGTTGAAAATAACATGAATATTTATCTCCTCTAAATAAATATAGTTGATAACTTTCGTTAAGTGCTTATTTTGTGGTAAAAATGGCAACTATTAAAGCTGTCATCCGTTACTCTTTTGCCTTGCAGATAAGCTTAACGCCCTCGATTGCGACTACGACGAGAACTTCACCGATTTCGAAAACGCCATCTTCTTCAACGCTGCGAGCAGACCAAATCTGTCCGTTAACTTTAACCTGACCGCATCCTGCGAAATTGTCGATTTTCTCGGCAACGATGCATTTTTCTCCGATGATCGCATCTATGTTCGTTTTGGTATTCTTTGCTTTGGGAAGATACTTTTCAAGCAAGGTTTTTCCAAGCACGATTCCTGTGATGGAAACCGCAAGGAAAACTATGACCTGGGTTACGATATCTACGGTGCAGAAATCAAGAACCGTGGCAACCATAGCTCCGGGAACGAACCAGATGGAAATAAGTTGATCAGTGAACATTTCAATTATCACAGCCAAAACTATGACAGAAATCCAAATCCAACTCAATTTAAATACCTCCTAGTGTATATTCTACTTAAAATTATATCATATATAACAGAGCGTGTCAACCGATTTAAATAATTTATTACGGTGTTCCGACGGCGCTGCGTTTTTTTGGAAAAAACACGCAAAATGCACAATTTTGGAGAATTTTATCGTTATTTTCTTTCAAACAATTGTTGCAAATGCCTAAAATTTCAAAAAAGCCTTGACAAAATGCCGTAGTTATAGTATCATAGCAAAGTCAAGTTATGACGCATTAAAATCTATAGGAGGATATTATGTTCGAAAATTTAAAGCAGTTTATTGTTGAAGAATTTAAGGTTAATCCTGACGATGTAACTCCCGAAGCAGAGCTTGTAGGCGATCTCGGAATCAACTCTCTTGAACTCGCTGATCTTGTTTATCTTTGCGAAGAAAAATTCAATATAAGTATTGATGACGAAGATCTTCATAACTTCAATACCGTTGGTGACGTTGTACGTTATATTGAAGCGGCAAAAAAGTAATTTCAAAATAAATATAGAGATGCTGAATCCGGCATCTCTTTTTTATTTCTTCATATACTTACGAAAAATGCAACCGTGCCGTCGTCTTTCGTTTCGTTTTTTATATCGGGAAACTTGTTGAACAAATATTCAACCTCGGTAGTCGGAGCGTCAAAATCAAGGGAGCTTACGAAAAAGGTAATTTTCCCGCTCTTTTTTATTTGTTTAAGACGTGAAACGAGCGCCTTTTGAAACTTTTCCCCGGCGTCTTTTTTAAAAACGAATTTCGCTAAAGGAAAACCCCAGCTGCGAGCTGTGGCAATATCAAAGGAAAGCTTTGCCGAAAGCTCTTTCGTATCAATTCCTGTTAAATCAAAATTTAAGTAAAGCATATAACCTCGTTTAAACAATTCTGTTGTTTTTCTCGCCTTTAACAAAGGCCTCGATATTCTTTGATATGGTTTTCACGCACCTCTCGCGCGCTTCATATGAAGCCCAAGCGGCGTGAGGCGTTAAAATAACGTTTGAAAGATTGCGAATATCGTAATAAGGATGATCATTGCGGAATGGCTCGCCTGAATAAACGTCGCAACCGAAAGCGGCGATTCTTCCCTCTTTAATAAATTTCGCAACGTCTGCTTCACAGAAAACGGCTCCGCGGGCTTCGTTAACGAGGATTACGTCTTTTTTCATGAGGGAAAGCTTTTCTTCGTTGATCAATCCTCGGGTTTCATCGTTTAAAGGACAGTGAACCGTGATAATATCCGAAGCTTTGCAAAGCGTGTCTATATCAACCTCGTTCTCATTGCCCGACGGAGTTCTTTTGTTGATAAGAACCTTTGCCCCGAGCGCCTCCGCAACACGGGCAACGGCCTTGCCGATATTTCCGTAACCTATAATTCCCCAGGTTTTTCCCGCAATTTCGTGATATACGGGGGTGAGCTTGTTGGCGGAATCGGATTTTGAATATTCACCGCTCGCTACGTATTCGCGGTACTCGTATAATTTTGTCGCAAGCGCGGTGACTGTAGCGACGGTATAAAGAGTGACGCTTTCGGTCGAATAACCGGGAACGTTGCAAACCGCAACGCCATGTGATTTTGCGGCATCCAAATCTATATTATCGTATCCCGTTGCGAAAACGCAAATAAGCTTCAAAGCTTTCGCCTTCTCGATTATCTCACGGTCAATCTTTACTTTGTTCAGAATGAGAACTTCGGCATCAACGCATCTTTCGAGAAGCTCTTCTTTTGAAGTGTTTTCGTAAATGCTGATTTCACCGAGATGTGACAATAATTCGAGCGGCGTGTCGTAGCCCATCGCTTTTCTATCGAGTATCTTAATTTTCATTTTAACTCCGAAATTTTTGTTTTAGTAAATTATACCACAGATGCCCGAGAAAATCAATAGTATTATATATTATAATATTTTTTAAAAAGTATTGACAAAGCGATAAAAAGGTGTTATAATGAATGTACCTCTGGTTGGAGGGCTTTTTTATTGCGCTTTTTTGGGACAAGGCGTTGCCTCAACCAATGAGGGAGGTATTGAACGGGTTTACCCGAAATTCTATTAGGAGGTGCCGATATCAATGAGAGTCAAAATTACGTTGGCTTGTTCTGAATGCAAGCAGAGAAATTATGACACAACAAAAAACAAGAAAAATGATCCGGACAGACTTGAGATGAATAAGTACTGTCGTTTCTGCCGCAAACACACTTTGCACAAAGAAACTAAGTAATCGGAGGATTATTGCAATGGCTGATGAAAAGAATCTCTCGCTTGAGGCTTCGGAAACGAACTCCAAGCCCGAGAAAAAGCAGAAAAACAAACCCTCGTCGAAGAAACCCAATTTCTTCGTAAGAGTTTGGAAAAAGCTTTGCAAGTTCTTTAAGGATACAGTCGGAGAACTTAAGAAAGTTGTCTGGACTCCCAAGAATGAGCTTCGCAAAAGCACAAAGCTCGTTATCGTTACTGTTGTAGCGTTGAGCGTTGCTATAGCAATAGTTGATACTTTTTGCTCTTGGATCATTAATTCTTTCGCAAATTTGATAGGTTAATTAAAGATTTATGAGTAATATCAACGAAAAAAACCTCGGTCCCAGATGGTATGTTGCTCACACGTTTACGGGCTATGAAAACAAGGTTAAGATCAGCATCGAAAAGATAGTTGAAAATCGTGGCCTTGGTCATCTTATTTACGACGTTCAGGTTCCTGTTGAAACAAGCGTTGTCACGAATGATAAGGGCGAGGAGAAAATTGTTGAAAACAAGCTTCTTCCCGGTTACGTACTTATTAAAATGACGATGACTGACGAGAGCTGGCACGTTGTAAGAAACATTACGGGCGTTACGGGCTTCGTTGGCCCCGGCTCAGAGCCTACTCCCCTTACGGACGTTGAGATTGAACAGTTTAACGTAGAAATACGTGTTGACGAACCTCAGTTCAAGGTTGGAGATAAGGTTGAAGTATTCGACGGTCCTTTCAAGGGTTACTCGGGTACTGTTCAGGAAATCGGAGAAGACAAGAAACAGCTTGTTATTCTTGTTTCTACCGGTAGACGTGACATTCCGATGATGATAGAATCTAAGGATGTTAAAATCGCAGAATAATTTCTGTTTTGTAAAGCTCCCCTGGAGCATCGTGGGAGGGATAAAATTTTTTTACTTAATTATCCCGATTTAATCACCACATTTGGAGGTATATAATTATGGCAAAGAAAATTTCCGGTTATATTAAATTGCAGCTTCCCGCCGGCAAGGCTACTCCTCAGCCTCCCGTAGGTCCTGCGCTTGGTCAGTATGGTGTTTCCATACCCAACTTTACCAAGGAATTCAACGAAAGAACCAAGAATGATATCGGTCTTATAATCCCCGTTATCATCACTGTATATGCAGACCGTTCTTTCACTTTCATTACTAAGACTCCCCCCGCAGCAGTTCTTATTAAGAAGGCTTGCGGTATTGAAACTGCTTCCGCAACTCCCAACAAGACTAAGGTTGCAAAGCTCACCAAAGAACAGGTTCGCAAGATTGCTGAAACCAAAATGCCCGACCTCAATGCAGCTTCTATCGAAGCAGCTATGAGCATGGTAGCAGGTACTGCTCGCAGCATGGGCGTTACCGTAGAAGAGTGATAGGAGGACGGAATAATGGCTAAAATGGGAAAAAAGTATAAATCAAGTGTAGAGCTTGTAGATAAGACCAAGCTTTACGAAGTAGACGAGGCAGTTGCTCTCGTTTGTCAGACTGCAAAGGCAAAGTTTGATGAAACCGTTGAGGTTCACATTCGTTTGGGCGTTGACTCTCGTCACGCAGACCAGCAGGTTAGAGGTGCTATCGTTCTTCCTAACGGAACCGGTAAAACCGTTAGAACTCTTGTTTTCGCTCGCGGAGACAAGGCAGAGGCTGCTCTTGCAGCAGGCGCTGACTACGTTGGTGCAGAAGATTACGTTCAGAAGATCACAACTGAGAACTGGTTCGACTTCGACGTTGTTATCGCTTCTCCTGACATGATGGGTCTTATCGGACGTCTTGGTAAGGTGCTTGGTCCTAAGGGCCTTATGCCTAACCCCAAGGCTGGTACCGTTACTCCCGACGTTGCAAAGGCTGTTACCGAGGCAAAGGCTGGTAAGATCGAGTACCGTCTTGATAAGACCAACATCATCCACTGCCCCATCGGTAAGGCATCCTTTGGAACTGAGAAGCTTGTTGAAAACTTCAACACTCTCGTTGGTGCAGTTATTAAGGCTAAGCCCGCTGCAGCAAAGGGTCAGTACATTAAGAGCTGTGTTATTGCTACTACCATGGGCCCCGGCATCAAGGTAAACTACGCAAAGCTTGGCTAATTTAATTTGTAAAAATCAAGGTGTACGAATTGCCGTGCACCTTGATTTTTCTTTTGTAATATGATATAATGAATCAAACTAATTAATGGAGTAAATTATGAAGGTTCTTATA
>JAZRGJ010000196.1:0-6904 GCA_045644125.1 Eubacteriales bacterium
CAGAAAAAGGACAGCTACCTGTCCTTTTCTTTTTAATCAACGTCCTCGGCAACGCTTTCAAGAGTTTCATCGAGAATCTCGGGATTCTGGAATATTTTTTTAAGGCGTTTGAAAACGGAAGCATAGTAATATCCGTCACAAATTCTCTCGTCAGTTACAACTTTAAACGTTACGAAGTGGTGCTTTTCTCGGCTACCGTCACGCTTAACCGCATCCGCAGTAAATATTTTTCCATACGAAATAAATACGGGAAGCGTACCAAAATTGTATATATGGTGATATATAGCGGGAATTCCGAGAGAGCCCATGGAAGTGACGACCATAGATCCGTGGAACGGGCTTACGTTGAGAAGAGATTTCGGAAGTTTTCCGTGGAAATCAAGAAAATTCAAGATTTTCATGAAGAAACGCATCAACCAACGAGGAAGCTTTGTAAGAACTTTTGCCGTATCGTCAAAGCTCGTTTCGGAAGAAAGCGCTTCTTTTACGACTCTGCGAAACTTCTTATATATATTATATATATTGTCACGCGGATCAAATATCGCTTTGACGCAGGTGTCGGGAGAATCAATAGTCATCTCCTTTTTTATAGTCATAACACATTCAATATTTTTTCTCGCATAAATGCGTCTTCCGGCAATAAAGCGGTTAACGCCGGGTTTTTCGGCAACAACACGCACGTAAGCGGCAAGAATTACGTGAAGAAGGGTCATATCGGTGAAGCCCTCTTTATGCTTCTTATCAAGATAATTCTCGATATTGCTGATGTCTATGACGTCCTCAAATAAATTTTGAGCATCGCTTCTGTCCTTCATGATATACGGCATCAGCTGAAGCATAGGGGTAACGGTTTTTAAACGTCTTCCCTCTTTCCTGTCTCCAAATCTCTTTTTACGAGGCTTATAGGCAGGAGTATCGTATGAAACTATATCTTCGTAATTAATTTCGTCCATAAAATACCTCTAAGTTTTAGATATACTGTCGATAACGAGAACATTATATCATATAAAAAGAAAATAGTCAACCCCGCCACTTATGTTTATTATTTTTGCGTTTTTATATTTATGGCGCACCGAAAAATCGGTGCGCCACTGCTTAATTATTCAGCTTTTGCTTCCGCAATTATCTTTGCGGTAAGGTTTTGAGGAACTTCGTCGTATCTGATAAAATCAAAATCGAATTTTCCTCTGCCCTGAGTTGAAGCTCTGAGCGCGATTACGTAATCGGACATCTCAGCAAAAGGAACTTCGGCAAGAACTACCTGCGTACCGTTGCCGTCTTCAAGAGGCTCGATGCCCATAACTTTGCCGCGGCGCTTGTTAAGGTCGCCCATAACGTCACCAACGTAATTTTCGGGAACATATACCTTAAGAGAGCCAACAGGCTCAAGGAGTACGGGATTTGCATTCGGCAATCCCTCGCGGTATGCAATAGCCGCTGCAAGTTTGAATGAAATTTCGTTGGAGTCAACGTCATGATACGAGCCGTCGTAGAGATTTGCGGCAAGGTTTACAACGGGGTATCCTGCAAGAACGCCCTTTTGCATACATTCTTTAAGACCTTGCTCAACAGCCGGGAAGAAGTTCTTCGGAACGGCGCCGCCGAATACGCTTTCGGTAAAGGTAAGGCCTTCGGCTTCACCGGGTGAAAACGTGATTTTAACGTGACCGTACTGTCCTGATCCACCGGACTGTTTCTTGTGTTTACCTTCGACGTCGACCTTTTTCTTTATGGTTTCACGGTAAGCAAGCTTGGGTTTTGCAAGGTCTACGTTTGCGCCGTAGCGGTTTTTAAGCTTGGAAACTATAATGTCAAGGTGTATGTCGCCAAGGCCTGATATAGTAAGCTGTTTTGTTTCGGAATTGTTTTCATATTTTACAGTAAGATCTTCTTCAAGGAGTCTGGCCATACCGGAAGAAATCTTATCCTCATCGCCTTTAGCCTTAGGCGTAATAGCCATAGTCATATAAGGACGGGGATACTTGATCGGAAGATACTTAACGTAAGATTGAGACGTGGTGAGAGTATCGTTTGTGTTGGTGTTGGAAAGCTTTGCAACAACGCCTATATCACCGCAGGAAAGAGAGTCTACTTCAATCTGCTTTTTACCGCGCATAATATAGAGCTTATTAAGCTTTTCGGAAGCGCCGGTCGTGGTGTTACGAAGCGTCATATCTTTAGAAAGATCGCCGTTCATAACTTTGAAATACGACATTTTACCTACGAAAGGATCGGCGACGGTTTTGAAAATGAAGAGTGAGGTTTCGGCTCCGTCCATTTCAATCGCCTTTTCAGATACGTTACCGCTCTCGTCAAGAACTTGCTCAACCTTGCGCGCAAGAGGACGCGGGAAGGATTCGGCAATAGTATCAAGGAATGTTTTGATACCCCAGTTTTTAAGCGCCGCTCCGCAAAATACGGGAACGATTTCACCGGATATAATACCCTCGTGAATAGCTTCGAGAGCTTCTTCGCGCGAAATCGGCTCTTCATTAAAGAATTTATCCATAAGTTCGTCGCTCGTCTGAGCTATAGCTTCAAGAAGTATATTGTGATATTCATTGCATACGTCAGTAAATTTTTCGGGAATAGAGCTGCGTATATATTCACCGGTTGCCTTTTCAAAGGTATAAACGCACATCTCAACAAGATTTGCAAATCCTATAACCGTATCGCCGTCGATAATCGGAATCTGAATGGGACATACGTTAAGGCCGTATTTTTCACGGATAGCGCCGAATACTTTGTAAAAACGAGCTTCTCCATCATCAAATCGGTTGATAAAGAATGCTTTGGGAATTCCCGCCTCGTTAGCGTAATTCCATGCAAGCTCAGTGCCTACCTCAATACCTGCTTTTCCGTCAACAACGATAATAGCCGCATCCGCAACTCTTACGCACTGTTTAACTTCAGCTTCAAAATCAAAGAAACCGGGGGTGTCAAGTATATTTATTTTCGTTCCGTTCCAAAGCATAGGAGCCATTGCAGCAGAAATAGAATATCCTCTTTTAATTTCCTCGGGATCGTAGTCACATACCGTATTTCCGTCCGATGTGTTACCAAGTCTGTCGGTAAGTCTGGAAATATAAAGCATTGACTCTGCGAGTGAGGTCTTTCCACCGCCGCTATGTCCAAGCAAGGCTACGTTACGAATGCTTTTTGTGTAAACTTTTTCCATAATAAAGTTCTCCTTGATGTGATTGATGCTAAATGTGAAATTAAACATCTTAATTAAATTATACTATATCGTTTTTTTATTTTCAATATTTTATTTGAAGATTTTGCATATTAACCGTAGAAAAAAAAGACAGGTATTTGTCAGTTTTCAACAAATACCTGTCGTAAATGAATGTAAAATGAATTAAGAGTTGCTTTTCGGCGCCATATGCAAAAGGGCTTCGTAGATATTTGAAACTCCGAGAAGCTCAACTCCCGCCGGAACTTTCAAGCGCTGAGATATATTCTTTTTGGGCAAAACAATTTTGGTGAATCCCAATCGAACAGCCTCTTTAACTCTATACTCAATATGAGAAACAGCGCGCACTTCGCCCGCAAGTCCGATCTCACCGAAAGCTATAAGCTCGTCTGAAATAACCTTATCGGAAATTCCGCTTATAAGAGCCATCGCTATTGAAAGATCGGCGCTGGGCTCATCAAGATGGATGCCTCCTGCAATATTGAGATAAACGTCGTTTTCATAAAATTTAAGTCCCATTCTTTTTTCAAGAACGGCGATGAGCAGACACATTCTGTTATAATCAAATCCGTCAGACGTTCTTTTTCCCGTCGGATAAACGGATTTTGTAACGAGAGCCTGAATTTCGGTTATTATCGGGCGTGTTCCCTGCATAACGCAGCCTGCGCACGATCCGCTAGTATTCTTCGGACGCTCAGCCATAACAACCTCGCTTGGATTGGGAATCTCGATGAGCCCCTCATCCCCCATCTCAAATACTCCGATTTCGTTTGTAGAACCGAATCTGTTTTTAATAGCTCTGATTATTCTGTAAGAATTAGTTCTCTCACCCTCGAAATACAAAACGGCATCGACCATATGTTCAAGAATTTTAGGGCCGGAAATTCCGCCTTCTTTGTTAACGTGGCCTACGATAAATACTGCCGCACCCGTGGTTTTAGCATATTCTATGAGAGCCATAGCTCCCTCGCGAACCTGAGTTATACTTCCCGGCGCAGAAGAAAATTTTTCAGATGAAAGCGTTTGAATGGAATCGATTATAATTACATCGGGTTTGACGTTTTTCGACTCGCTTATAACTAAATCTATATCGGTTTCTGTAAGAAGATAGAGGGATTCGCCAACGATTTTCAAGCGCTCCGCGCGAAGCTTCAGCTGGCCTTTTGATTCCTCGCCCGAAATATAAAGAACTTTTCTGCTTTTCGCAAGCTCGGATGAAATTTGCAAAAGCAATGTGGATTTTCCGATTCCCGGCTCGCCAGAAAGCAAAACGACAGAACCTTCCACCAAGCCGCCGCCAAGCACTCTGTCAAGCTCGCTCATTCCCGTAGCTGTTCTAAGATACACGGGCAGCTTCAGCTCGGTAAATTTTTCCGCCTTATTTGATTCAGCTTTTTTAACGGTTTTGGGCTTATCGTCAACCACGACCTCGTCAAAGCTGTTCCAAGACTCGCAATCGGGGCATTTTCCCAGCCATCTTATGCTTACGCAACCACATTCTCTGCAAACGAAATTTATTTTTCCCGTCTTCATAGACTTCTCCGTACATCATTTCTTTTCGATATAATCTATAATACCACAAAAAATCGAAAAAGACAATGACTTTTGATATTCTTTTTCGGCAAGTTTTTCACACTCATCGGCATTAGTTAAAAAACCGCATTCGATAAGCACGGCTGTATTAGGAACGTTTTCAAGAACGTACATCCCCTCGCCCTTTTTGATTTTTCTGTTGTTTTCCGACTGCAAATTATTCTTAACAGAATTTTGAACGCAGGAAGCCAGGATGCGACTTTCCTCGCTTTCCGGTGAGTAATAAACCTGAAGCCCCGAGTATTTAGAGTCGCCAAAAGAATTCATATGAACACTGATAAACAAAGCGTTTGGGTATTCTGCCGCAATTTTACATCTGTTTTTTAAATCTGAAATCTTTCGAAGCCCCTTTATATTCTCTTCGTCTTTATAAAGAAGTTTATCATCTTGTCTTGTGTAAACAACGGCGTATCCTTTATTTACAAACAATTCGCCAAGCTCTTTTGCTATGCTCAAATTCAAGTCCTTTTCATAGACGCCCGATACTCCTATCGCGCCGCAATCCTCTCCTCCATGGCCCGCATCTATAATTACAACTCTTTTTTCGCCCGCCAACAGCATAGCTTCGGTATATTCGTCAGATGCGTAATAAGCGCGAGCGCCAAACGCAACCGCGCCGATAATCAAAGCAAAGACGATCAAAGCTCGGAAAACTGCGCCCACAAATCGAAATTTTTTCATTTCCCAAAGTATAATACGCACAAAAAAAGCCTCCAATACAGTTCTTGTTAAACTATACTGAAAGCTTTTTTAAAATATTACTTTTTCGTTTTTGCAGCCGAAGAGAAAATTTTCTTTTCTTTAAGTCCCATAACGTAACCGAAATGTGTTGCGAAAATCGAAATTACGGGAAGTATGAAAAATCCGATAGATTCGTACATGGAAACCAAAAATGCGTTTCCACTACCCGAAAAGATTCCTCTCAAAAGGCCGTTATAAAGCATAGATATTGATCTCATAAGTATATTGAACACGGAATGAAGCTTAAGAGCAAAATTTGCGGGAACAGCATCAATCGTTATTGCAAGCGAAGAATCGAAAAGCCAATTAGTCGGCTGCGAGATCATGAATATAAGAACGGAAGCAAAAGCGACTAAAGCGATTATGAAGTTTATAACGTTGGCGCAAAGTGAAATAAGAGCGCCTTTATATTTAAATTCCTCAAGCCTTCCGCCGTCTATTCTTATCTTGTCTTTTGCGCCCCATTCCCAAGAAACCGTATAAAGAAGAAAGCAAAAGAAGAAAATCGAAACTATAGAAATTGCTATGTTCAATCCGATTTTCATCGTTGAGCCGCCAACGGCGGTATATAAAAAGAATGCGAAAATAGTAACGCCTATTTGATTTATGAATAACTTAACAATGTCACTTGAATTTTCTTTTATAAAACGCATAAACTACCCTATTCTTTAGATTTATAGTTATATTCTACCATAAAGATAGAAAAAAGCAAGGCTGAAAATGAAATGTTTACATTTTATCCACTAATTTGATTAAAAATTTTGTATAATAGAAGTATAAAACAAATAGGAGGATAAAATGTCGGTACTTACCTTCAAAAGCGAAGAATTCAAAACATTTCCGCCCGTTTTGCGAGAATACGCTTCGTATCTTGCCGCAATTAAAGGTAACAGCGAAAAGACTGTCTGTGAATATTTGCTCGATTTAAGAACGTTCTTCCGATATTTTATCATGCAAGAACGCGGCGAAAGCTTTGAGCGCGACAGCTTTGAAAAAATTTCAATTGCAAAAATCACTATCGAAGACGTCAGGCGCATAACGCCGTCTCACATTATCGAATACTTAATGTTTGCCGGCTTTGAAAGAAAAAACAGCCCGAGCACCCGTATGCGCAAGTTAAGCGCATTAAAATCTTTTTTTCATTACGCATACGTAAAAAAGCACTACGTTGATTTCAACCCAACATCTGATATTGATGCTCCGAAAAAAAGCAAAACTCTGCCGAAATACCTGACGGTTGAAGAATCCGTTAAGCTTTTAACCGTCATAAAATCGGATACCGAGTCAAAAACCGTTGTAAGAGATTTTGCGATAGTAACGCTTTTTCTCAACACGGGAATGCGTCTTTCAGAGCTCGTAGGCCTTACCCTCGAC
>JAZRGJ010000197.1:0-2681 GCA_045644125.1 Eubacteriales bacterium
GCTTCGTAAGGTTCCCAAGGAGGAGATCAAGCGCCGCGTTGAAGAGGCTGCAAGAATCCTTGACATATCCCACCTTCTTGAGAGACGCCCCAAGGCTCTTTCGGGTGGTCAGAAGCAGAGAGTTGCGCTTGGCCGTGCTATCGTTCGTAACCCCAAGGTATTCCTTCTCGACGAGCCTCTTTCCAACCTTGACGCAAAGCTTCGTGCGAGCATGAGAACAGAGCTTACCAAGCTTCATAAGAAGGTTGAAACCACGTTTATCTACGTAACGCACGACCAGGTCGAGGCTATGACCATGGCGAGCCGTATCGTTGTTATGAGAGACGGTCTTATCCAGCAGGTTGATACTCCCCAGAACCTTTACGATATGCCTTGCAACCTCTTCGTTGCAGGATTTATCGGAACTCCTCAGATGAACTTCATCACCGGTAAGCTTGTAAAGCAGGGCAACGATCTTTACGCTACCCTCGGCACCACCCTTATCAAGCTTCCTGCTGACAAGGCAAACAACCCCGCTCTTAAGGAGTACATTGATCAGGACGTTATTTTCGGCGTTCGTCCCGAAGCAATTCACGACGAGCCTATGTACCTTCAGACTCTCGCTGACACCACTATGGAAGTTGACGTTGACGTTACCGAGCTTATGGGCGCTGAAATTTACCTTTACCTCGGATTTGCAGGAATGGAAGACGCAACCAACGGCAAGAACATCATTGCAAGAGTTTCTTCCCGTTCAAGAGCTCAGGCAGGCGACAAGATCACCGTTGCTATCGACGCATCCAGAATCCACATCTTTGATAAGGATTCCGAAAAGTGCATCTGCCACTAATTTTCGGCTTCGATATTTTGGTAAAAATCGCAAAGAAAATGAATATAAAACTAGAGGACAATACGTTCCTCTAGTTTTTTTATCTAAAACAATTTAATTAAGGTTGAAAACCTCGCGGTTTTCTCCATTGAGATTAAAACAAAATGAATATTTTAAGGTGGGGAATTTTTGCCCCACCTTTTGTTTATAAGCCTTTTTTTGCGAATTTTTCTCTCTTTTTTGCGATTTTCGATATTTGCTTGACATGAGTGCTTTTTGTCGATATAATTAACTTAACAAAATATTTTTAAGGAGCGAAAAATGAACAGAAATTACGAGGACGTACGCGGTATTTCAATAATCAATCCTGACAGAGTTGAGAGGGAATACTATAATTTTTGCATCGACTACGCAATAAAGCACGGCTTCAATCACATTCAGATAACAGGACCGATACACGACTTCGTGAGAGGAAATCTCGACGGAATGATGTATTACAAAAAATATTCGGAATTCAACGGAGAGCGTGACAAAGAATACGTTGACAAGTGCCTTGACGTTGTTAACGAGGGACTTGAAAGATCTCACGCCGCAGGAATAAAAACTTTCATGTGGCATCACGAGCTTGACTTGCCCCGTGATTTCGGAAAAAACTATCCCGAAACGCTTAACGAAAACGGCGATATTGAAGTTTCACATCCCCGTGTGCTTGATTTCCTTGAAAATAAGGTAAAGGATTTCTTCGAGGAATATCCCTTGATGGACGGTATCGTAATAACTCTTCACGAAACGAAGATACCTCTTCTTAAGCTTAAAAACCAGAAGCTCGGAAAGCACGAGAGAGTAAGACTCGTAATTGAAACCCTCTTCAATGCTTGCGAAGCGCTTGGAAAGGAAATCCTTGTAAGACCTTTTGCTTCCCTGCAGGAGGATCAGATAGCTATAACAAGGTCAATGGAGTCGATTTCTCCTAAAATTCTTCTTATGGATAAGTGGACGAAGTTTGACTGGTCGCTCTCTCTTCCCGATAACGACTTTTTCAAAGAATTCAAGAAGAATCCCTTCTTCGTTGAAACCGATATTTTCGGTGAATATTTCGGCAAGGGCAGACTCCCGATAATGTTCCGTGAGCATATAGAGCATAAGGTTGAACATTGCAACAGGTATGAACATTCGGGCTTCGTTTCCCGTATTGACCGTAACTATCAGAACGCTTTCGGAAGCGTTAACGAGATAAATCTTCGTGTTATGCACGCCGTAACGTCGGGACTTGACGTTGACCGTGTCGTTGACGAATTTTTCCGTGAATTTTACGGAGAAGCAGGCCCCCGTGTTAAGAAAATAATGGAAAAAACCGAAGAAAATCAGAAAAAGATTTTCTATATGCAGAACTATTATTACACGCAGGGCAGCTATTTCCCCGAGGTTAACCACTCAAAGAATCACTTTTTCTTTGAGATAATGAAGGAAAACTACGATATAGCGTCTGAAGAGTGGTTTATTCCTATCGGTTGGCGCAGAACTTCAATTGAAGATATACTTCGCGAAAAGGAAGAAGCTGTTGTTGAGGCGGCAGAGATGCTTTCTGAAATCGAGGCTCTTTCCTCTGAAATCGAAAAGGAAAGATACGACGCTCTTTGGCTTAAGTTTAAAAACCTTGACTACGTTGCAAAGATTTGGCGTGAGCTTACCTACGTTTTCTATAACTACGTTAAGTTCTTTGAAACGCGCGACGAGGGCTTTGAAGCCGAGCTTCAAAAAAATCTCGAAGAAATCGACAGACTTCACGAAGAGGGCAGACGCGAGCTTGGCGAGTCTTTCTACTACTACCGCGGCGCACGCGGATTTACCGAGCAAGCGGGTGAATTTGGCG
>JAZRGJ010000198.1:0-2015 GCA_045644125.1 Eubacteriales bacterium
CGGTTAAGATTGATATAACCAAGGCTCGTAAAGTGCCCTGCGGCTCCGTTGTAGATGGCAACAAGAGAGTTATTAACCAGTACATACACCCCGAAGATAAGAAGTCCTGCCAGCTTGCAATGGGACTTACCGAGCTTTCCGTAGGCTCTAACTGGAACACTATGCCTTGCCACACCCACGACAGAAGAATGGAAGTTTACCTCTATCTTGATATGGGCGCAAACGACGCAGTATTCCACATGATGGGCGAGCCCAAAGAAACCCGCCACATTATCATGCACAATGAAGAAGCCGTTATCTCACCCTCTTGGTCTATCCACTCCGGCGTTGGAACGAAGAACTATTCGTTCATCTGGGCTATGTGCGGCGAAAACCAGGAATTTGACGATATGGACCACATTGAAACTAAAGAACTCAGATAATTAAAAGGAGAAATAAAAAATGGCATACACCGGAAATTTCAGCCTTGAAGGCAAAATCGCTCTTATCACGGGCGCATCTTACGGCATTGGCTACGCTATCGCAAAGGGCATGGCAAAGGCCGGCGCAAAAATAGTATTTAACGACATTAAGCAGGAATTCGTTGACAGAGGACTTGCATCCTATAAGGCAGACGGCATTGACGCCGCAGGCTACGTTTGCGACGTTACCGACGAAGCGGCAGTTACCGAAATGGTAGCTAAAATCGAAAAAGAAGTAGGCGAGATTGACATTCTCGTTAACAACGCAGGTATTATCAAGAGAATCCCCATGCACGAAATGAAGGCGGAGGAATTCAGACAGGTTATCGACGTTGACCTTAACGCTCCCTTTATCGTATCAAAGGCTGTTCTTCCCACTATGATGAAGAATAGAAGCGGTAAAATTATCAACTTTTGCTCTATGATGAGTGAGTTTGGCCGTGAAACCGTTTCCGCTTACGCTTCTGCAAAGGGCGGTCTTAAAATGCTTACGAGAAATATCGCATCCGAGTACGGAAGCTATAACATTCAGTGCAACGGTATCGGCCCCGGCTACATAGCAACTCCCCAGACAGCTCCCCTCCGTGAGCGTCAGGCAGACGGCTCGAAGCACCCCTTTGACAGCTTTATCACAGACGGCAAAACTCCCGCAGGCAGATGGGGCGATCCCGAGGACCTTGCAGGCCCCGCAGTATTCCTTGCATCGAATGCATCCGACTTCGTAAACGGACAGATTCTTTACGTTGACGGCGGTATTCAGGCTTACTTCGGCAAGCAGCCCGGTTGATTTTAAGTTCAAAGAAATTTAAGAGGAATTTTAAATGAAAAATTGCAAACAGCTTATTGAAGAAAACCGCGCGTGGCTTGAAGAAACCTTCAAGAAAATCGACAATAAAATGTCGAAGGTAACTCTTCGCTCACGCAACAAGCTCGCAGACGGCGTTGACGAAAACGGCGAGCATCTTGATAGATGGAATATCGCTCCTAACGAGTGGACTAACGGCTTCTGGGGCGGCCTTAACTGTATGCTTTACGCTTACACGGGTAACGAGGAATACCTCAAAACCGCAAAAAGAAGCGAGGAAATTCTCGACGGCGCAATTAAGAATTACGAGCTTTTGAACCACGACGTTGGCTTCATTTATCATCTTCTTGCAGGCGCTCTTTATAGACTCACGGGCGACGTTGGCTCGAAAACGAGAAATCTTTTTGCAGCAGCTTCATTTGCTTCACGCTTCAATATTGACGGTAAGTTTTTGAGAGCTTGGAACGGAAAGGGAAGCGTTAACGAAAACTGGACCATCATCGACTGTATGATGAACCTCCCCCTTCTTTACTGGGCGTCCGACGAGATAGGCGACGACAGATTCACAAGAATCGCAAAGGCTCACGCAGATATGGCTCTCCGTGATCACCTCCGTCCTGACGGCTCCGTTAACCATATCGTTGAGCACGACAGAGAAACCGGCGCTCTCGTTAAAACCTACGGCGGCCAGGGTATTCGTGAGGGCTCTTCCTGGTCACGCGGTCAGGCTTGGGCGCTTTACGGCTTCA
>JAZRGJ010000199.1:0-30658 GCA_045644125.1 Eubacteriales bacterium
TGCCGATATTTTCTATAATGTTCCTCGGCGGCAAGGGAAGCGTTTTGAATTCCTTTGCGTTTATCTGCTTTGATTTTGACACTATGGATAGGTATCTGTCGTAAATCGTGGAATTGAGCAGCGCGAAAAGACCGAAAACGAGGCGCGGGCACATTTCCGCATCACGATTCAAGGTGTCTATAAAATTGACCTTATTATGAGTGCTTATATACTTGTGCGCGGGGAGCTGCGCCGCAAGATAAATTGCGGAATTTATAAATCTTGCATCGCTCTTTGCGGGAATTCTTTTTATGATTATCATATTTTTGTTTCTCTGCATAAGAGCGGATTTAAGCGGCGCAATATATTGGCCCGAAATCTTGGCAGGGAAAGCGACGACGCCGTTTTTGATTGAATTCTGCCTTATAAGCGGCACAGTGCCCTCGCGCGCTTCGGAAAATATCATACCCTCGCATTTTGAATCGATTATAAGGCCCGTTGACATTTTAAGTCCGAGGCTTGTGAGCGTTTCGGGGAGTCTTGAAATGTGCTCAACGATTTTCGTGTCCTCAATGCTTTTGGGAAGCGTGAAAGCTCCGCTTTCGTCATCGAAAACAAAACCGTACTTAAGGCTCGGAAGCTTCGTTATATCTCCGCCCTTTTCGGATGAAGTCGAAACGTTTACAAATTCAGGCTTCGGCGCATTTAAATAAGTGATTATAAAGTTCTTTTTAAGGGGAGTCGCTCTTTTTAAATTCTTCTGGCGACCAACGAAAAGGTGAAGCGATTTTACGGAAAGCGTTTTCGCAAGCTCAAGCCTTAAAGGAGCAAGACTCGAAGAGCTTGCATAGCTTACGGGAAGAACTATAACGAGCTCGCCCGACGCTTCAAGATGCTTTGACGCCTGTGAGAGAAAGAGGAAAGGCGCGCCAACCTTAAGCTGAGTTACGCCGCCCGTTATGAGAGCCTCATCCGAGTCCTTTTCGTAAAGCTCTGTTGGCGGAGAGCATATTATAAGATCGTATTTGTCGGGTACCGTGTCAAAAAAAGTGACTGTGTAGTGATTTTTCGATTCGGTAAGATAATTCTCTCGGTAAACGCTTGCGAAAAGGCGGACGTCGTAATCGTGACGGCATTTTTTGCGTATTCTTTCAAGATTATCTTCAAGCATATCTGAAAATTCGGGATTGTTCTCATAGCAGGTAACGAATATCTGACGGCACGACGGAGCTTCACGGCATATGCGCTCGACGACCGCCGCTGTAAGAATACCCGTACCCGCGCCGGGATCAAGGATAGTGTACGAGCTTTTTTCTTTATCTATCGTAAAAGAAGCCGCCATAATTTTAGCGCTTTCCTTTTTAGTGAAAAGTCTGCCGAGCCTTACGTTTTCAAGCTTTGATTTTTCTCTGACGAGCTTCGCCGTATTTCTTACCGCAAGATTTAACATATAAACGTCCTTTTTGCAAAAATAATTTCTGCCTTGTTTTTTCTTAACTTTATCTTAACACATTTTTTCAAGATATTCAAGTGTTTTAAAGTTTTTTGCCCAAAAATCTTGCAAAAGCGTTAAATAAATGTTATACTTACTATATATAGATATGTTTACGGGAGTTTTGCAGTATGAGCAAGAAAACAAAAACGCACTTAAGATTTCTGCATTGCAGCGATATTCACCTCGATTCGCCCATAACCGGTCTTTCCGCCGACAAAAGCGAAGAGAGAAGAAGAATACTCAGAAATTCTTTCATGCGCCTTATGCAATACGTCAGAGAATCGAATATTGACGTCGTTCTTATGAGCGGTGATATTTTCGACACGAAATACGCAACGAATACCACGGCTGAGGTTCTTATCCGTGAATTTAAAAACTGCCCCGATACAGACTTTATAATCTCTCCCGGTAAGCACGATTTTTACACGGACAACCCGATATACACCTCGGGCCGTTTGCCGTCGAATTGCTACGTTTTCAATTCGGACACACTCTCTCGCTTTGACTTCCAAGACAATAATATAACCGTCTACGGTTGGGCTTTTATGAGCGATAGCATGAAAACGAATCCCATAGCAGACCGCCACGTTGACGACAGCTCGAGAATAAATATTCTCTGCGCCTACGCAGACCTCAACGGCTCGCTCGATTCCGACGCCTGCCCCATATCAAGCCAAGACCTCAAAAAATTCGGCGCAGACTTCTATGCGCTCGGCTCGCGCCACGAGGCAGGAAGATTTATGTCAATCGGCGCATCGAAATACGCGTATTGCGGAGCTCTTGAATGTACCGGCTTCGACGAGCCCGGACTCGGCGGCGCAAACCTCATTTCAATCGACTACGCTGACGGTGAGCTTACGATTGATAACAAGAGCATTTCATTCGGCCACGTAAGATTCAAAACCGAAACTCTCGATATAACGGGAGTTAATACCGGAAACGAGATTATCAATCGCATAAGCCGCATGATAAGCGACAAAAAATACGACCACGAAACAGCGCTCCGTGTTAATCTCGTCGGCTCTGTTGCTCCCGATTTCGTGATACCGAAGAATATTGAGAGCGACGCTTTCGGCCTTTATTTCTTCCAGCTCCGTGATAAAACTCTCCCGCTTTACGGCACGGAAAGACTTCGCCGCGATATGAGCGTTAAGGGTGAGATATACAGAAAGCTGCTCCCGGAAATCAAGAGTGAGAATGAGGAAATCAGCATGAGAGCATCAAAGGCTTTCAGAATTGCTCTCGCAGCGCTTGAGCAAAAGAACGTCTGACGCAAAACTCTTGACAGATAATCCCATACATGATATACTGAAAATACGAAATAAGATTGACAAAATTCCGATAGGTTTGAGCCTAGGGATTTGCCAATACCGAAAAAAGCTCTCTTTAGGCAACTAAGGGGAGCTTTTTGCATATTAAAATAAAAAAGGAGGCATGGAAATGAAAAACAAGCAATTAAAGTTGTTTTTGCTGCTCGGGGCGATTATTTTATCCCTCTTTGCCTTTGCTTCGTGCAAGAAAAGCGCAGCTGAAATTCCCACGCCCCAAGAAAATGAAGTACATTTGCCTAAAAAAAGCCTTATATAAGAGAGATAACGGATAGCGAGTATATAGAATTTGCTATTGAAACCTATAAAATAAATTATCAGCCCGGTTGTAGAGGTTATTCGTTCGAGTCAACTCCAACTCTTCCCAAGCTATACGAGAGCTTTTTAAACGAAGGCGGCGAAATAAAGGAATATCATACCTCCGGATTTCACAATAAAAGCCTAGTCGAAATGAAAGGCGCTTGTTTTTATTAAAATATTCACCCGTGAATTTGAAATGCCCACGCAGAAATTCTGCGTGGGCATACTTATACGGCGCTCGTTATTGCCGCTTCTTTTTAAAAATTGCTTTTACGTCAATCTCGGCGAGAAGCACAGCAAAGAAAACTATCGCCGCGCCTATATATTCTCTCACTTCAAGAGTTTGCTTTAAGAATATCGCCGAGCCGATAACTCCGAAAACGGATTCAAGCGACATAATAACCGAAGCTACGGCAGGATTCGTACCCTTCTGACCTATAATCTGCATAGTATAAGCAATACCGCTCGAAACGATTCCAAGGAAAAGTATTGCGCCGACAGCGTTCCAGATTTCCGAAAAGGCAATCGGTGATTCAAAAACAAGCGCGAGAATTATATTAACGAGCGTTGCCGAAATAAATTGAATTGCCGACATTCTGACACCGTCGCATCTATCGGTAAATCTATCTATCGCAAGAATCTGCACAGGGAAAACTATAGCGCAAAGAAGCACGTAAACGTCGGAAATCGCTATATTGAATTTACCGTCAATACAGAGAAAATAGAAGCCGACTATAGCAATTACCACGCTTATCCATATGCGAAGAGGCGATTTTTTCTTCAGCGCAATAGCGTAAACAGGTACTAAAACCACATAAAGCGCCGTTATGAACGCAGCCTTACCAGCATCAGTTCCCGAATTTATTCCAAGCTGCTGAAAGAACGAGGCAACAGCGAGAGTAACGCCGCAAATCGTACCGGAAAGAAGCTCGAATTTATTGAAATCAACGCCTTTTTTTGAAAAAAGACGGCGCTCTGAGTTTCTCGCTTTATCCAAAATCGGTATTAAAGCAAGAATAAAAACCGACGCCAAAAGGCTTCGGCTTGCGCCGAGGGTAAACGGTGGGACGTTTGACGCCGCATCTTGAGCCGAAAACGCAAAGCCCCATATCATTGCCGCCACGAAAAGAATTGCGGGCGATATAAACTTTTTGAATTTTGCCATTGTGCTAAATCATACCTTTAATCAAGAAATCACAATAGATTTTAACACATACGCTAAGCTTTGTCAAGTGGTAGGTGGCGGCGCTTCCCCTGCCGCATCGGGCGGCGGAGCTTGTGGCTCCGCGGGGGCGCTGTTTTGCGAGCCGTCGCCAATTATCGCTATTCCGTTATAAACGCTTTCGAAGCAATCCGAGCCGACGGCAGAATTGAATCTTACGCCGAGAATCTTAATATAGCGCGCGTAATCGTTAGTATAGCTCGAAAGAGGTCGGCCGAATGCGTTTTCCGTTTGAGCGGCAACCAGAATATCCTCGCCGTCAAAGCCTACGACAAGGAGCGTGTGATAATATCCCTCGCCCGTCTTACCCAGCTGAATAACGTCGCCGATTTCAAGCTCGTCGCTCCCCACCTCTCGCCCGTATGGGCCTACGCCCTCGTTTTTAATTATAAAATTGTAGAAATACTCAACTCCCGACCAAGCAGGCGCTCTTTCGTCAAGAGATATATAATACCAACCAAACGTGGGCTTGTAATTCATAATACAAGAACCGGCGTAAATGCATTGCGAAACGAAATTCGTGCAATTGCCGCCGAAGCCCATAAAGCTTGCAAAAACGGGATTTTGAGAAAATGCGTATTTTTCCGCATACATAAGAGCTCTTTCTCTTTGATAAGGTTTCGTTGCCAGCATAAGTTACTCCTTTTTAAAAACTCATAAATATTTTATGAGATTTTTTGAATTTTTGTCAAAAAATATCTTGTAAAACGCAAATAAATAGTGTATAATATTTCTATTAAATTCTACGTTAAAAAATTCTTTATATATATCGGAGGAACAAAATATGGATTCCAATAAAAGACCGGAATCAATGGCTCGTATAACAAATTTCGAGCTTGCAAACGCTTTTATCGACGAGCAGGTTGCTCTCATAAGAGAACAGGTTGGTGACAAAAAGGTGCTTCTCGCACTTTCAGGCGGTGTTGACAGCTCTGTCGTTGCGGCGCTTCTTATCAAGGCTATCGGCAAACAGCTCACGTCGGTGCACGTTAACCACGGACTTATGCGTAAGGGCGAAAGCGAACAGGTTGTTGAAGTGTTCAGAAATCAGCTCGACGCAAACCTCGTTTACGTTGACGCAAGCGAGCGATTCCTCTCTCTTCTCGCAGGAGTTTCCGACCCCGAAAGAAAAAGAAAAATCATCGGCGCTGAATTTATTAACGTTTTTGCCGAGGAAGCTTCAAAGCTTGAAGGCATTTCTTTCCTCGCTCAAGGAACGATTTACCCCGATATTCTCGAAAGTATAAAGCAGGCTGAAGGCAAAAAAGCGGTTAAGTCGCACCACAACGTAGGCGGACTTCCCGAAGACCTTCAATTTGAGCTTGTTGAACCCATAAAGCTTCTTTTCAAGGACGAAGTAAGAGTCGTCGGCGAAGCTCTCGGACTTCCTCACGCAATGGTATACCGTCAGCCGTTCCCCGGCCCCGGACTTGGCGTTCGTTGCCTTGGCGCAATCACCAAGGATAGACTTGAGGCTCTCCGTGAAGCAGACGCAATTCTTCGTGAGGAGTTTGATAACTTCGGTCTTGCTGAAAAGGTATGGCAGTATTTCATTGCAGTTCCCCACATTAAGAGCGTTGGCGTTAAGGACGACTCCCGTTACGAAGGCTGGCCCGCAATCATCCGCGCCGTTAACACCAAGGACGCAATGAGCGCAACTATCGAAGAAATTCCTTACCCCGCGCTCCACAAAATCACAGCAAGAATAACCGCAGAAGTTCCCGGCATCAACAGAGTACTCTTTGATTTGACTCCGAAGCCCACCGGAACGATAGAATGGGAATAATTTTCGTATAGCGAAAATCAACTATAATCCTTTTTAAAAAAATCAGGACAGAGGTAAATTTTTGGTTTACCTCTGTCCTTTTCGTTCGCTTGCGCAAGATATGCAAGCTTTTTATATTTTAGTTTCCTTTTGTAGCTTTGCAGATTCTGTTGCGCTCTGCCAAAGTATTAGAGATTTTTTTGATGCGCACAGTTGCTTCGTCTACGTTGTTGCTTTCAACAAATTCTCTGAGTTCAGAAAGAAGATAGCTGATTCTGTCCTCGGAATCCTTCGTGTACTGGCTGCTTACGGGATCGCTGTAGCGAAATTCATCATCAAGCTTTTTGAGCTCGGATTTCAATGCGGCGTCTTCGCAAGAATCAACAATGCCTGAAACGCTGATTTTGAAATAAGTTACGGTTTTGATAGCCGCCTTTGTTTCTTCTTCAACCTTTTCAACCACGTCACGGGTGTTATCGGTAATAATTACTCCGATAACGGTAACGCCCAAGAGAAATACGGAGATGAGCAAAGCCACCCAATAAGGCACGTCAACGAAAGCCGCAATGATGCAAACGATCAAGCCAAGCGCTAATTGAAGAATAGCGTAAGTTGCGCCAACCTTAAAGATGGGATAACCGTAAAGCTTGCTGAGAACCGTTCCCTTTGCGTTGAACGCAATATTGAAAATAACAAGGCTCGCCGCAAACGCAACGATAGTAAATGCGAATGAAATCCAGCTTGCCGCCGTTTTATTAAACGGTATAATCAAAAAGGCAAGAACGTAAATAGCGAGTATAATAGCGTAAATCGCAACGACAGATCCGGATTTCTTACCGAATTTCATATTCATAATTAAACCTCCCTCTTATGTCCACATTCAGGACAGAACTTGGCGCTTATTCCTTTGTTACCGCAGTCGGGGCAATCCCAAGTTGCCGATGCTTCGGGCTTTTTGCTACCACATTCGGGACAGAATTTCGAGCTTATTTCCTTGCATCCGCAAGCGCAATCCCAGGTTACAACTTCGGGCTTTTTGCTTCCGCACTCGGGGCAGAATTTTGAGCTTATACCCTTGCATCCGCAAGCGCAATCCCACGTTGCTTGAGGCGCGGGCTTCGGAGAGCCGCACTCGGGGCAGAACTTGGATTTAATACCCTTGCATCCGCAAGCGCAGGACCAAGTGTCAGAAAGGGGAGCGGCAACGCTCGCGCCAATCTCAGATGAATTTTGCATAATGGGAGTAAGAGCGTCCTTCGTCATTCCGATAACGCCGCCCATTGCGCCAAGCGTTATTCCAAGGCCTGCAATGTCACCAAGGGCAGAGCCTGCGCCGCCACCGTTGCCCGAAATACCGTTCTGCATTGCTTCCATGCCAACCATACGGGCGGTTTCTTGCTGATATGTATAACCCTTTGCTCGCATTTCTTCTGCTTCAGCATACGCCTGCGCTTTGTACGCCTCGGCTTCAGCCTGAGCCTTGATTTTAAGAGCTTCTGCCTCGCCTTGAGCGCCAACCATCTTGAGCTGCGCTTCCGTCTGCGCTTCCAAAATCTTTCGGCCTTGAGCCGCTTCGGCTTCTGCCTTGAGAATTTCTTCTTCACGAACCTTCAAGGTCTTGTCTGCAAATTGCTGCTTAAGTCTCTTGAAGTTAGGATCGTCATCGGGAGTCATAACTCCCATTATGAAGAACTCCGGCATAGTCAAACCGTATTCTTCAAGGTTTTCGTTTATCGCAACGCAGAGCTTCTCGGAAAGCACGTCAATATGCTCGTCGATTTCGAGAATGTTGATGCTGTTCTCTTTGATAACTCGAGCAAGGTTAGACTTAACCTTGTTCATTACGAGCGCTTTAAATTTTCCAACGACGGAAGCTATGCTATAACCTCCGATAACCTCATCCTGCTTAAATTCGGATGCAGTACCGACAAGCTTGATAAGAAGCTTTCTTGAATCGCAAACACGGAGGTTAAAGTTACCGTAAGCGCCGATTTCAACGTGCAATCCAGAACCGGGATCAAAGAAACGAACCTTGCTGTCCGTGCCCCACTTGATACCCATTTGGGTTGTGAGGTTAATGAAATATACTTCAGAATGGAAAAACTCGGTAGTATTCGTAGGAAGCTTATACAAGTTTTCAAGCATCGGAATGTTCTGCGTAGCAAGGGTGTAACGTCCCGAGCCGAACAAATCGAGCGCCTTACCGTCACGGAAGAAAATAGCTTCCTGAGATTCGTGAACGATCAACTGAGAGCCGAGGTTGAAATCCTCAATCGGATGCTTCCATACGAAAGTATCGTTTCCGCCCTCGTACTTAATAACGCTTGCAATTCCTTGCTTTTTAACGTTTTCTTTCGCAATGCGCTCCTGAATATCAATTTCGGTATCACACAAAGGACAAGTGCATTTTGCGCTTCTCTTATTTGCGGAAAGCTTACAGCTACACGACGGGCAAGTAAACTCCGCCAAGGTTGCCATGCTTTCTCTCGTGTTGATTTTTTCATGACAAACAGGGCATATTGCATTCTCGCCTTTGCTCTGGTCATAAACAACGGTGTTTCCGCACGAGGCGCAAGCCTTTGACGAAAGCTTATCATTTTTTACGTTGATAGTATAACCGCAAGCGCATTCGATTTTCTTTTTTGCGAAGAATCCCGTAGAAGCTTCCGCATAACGTCCGCACTCCGGGCATTCAATAACGAATTTTGCCATTTTATCAATCTCCTTATTTTAGTTTTTTATATTCTTCTTATTTTTTATCAAAATATTGCATTTTTCGAGTCTTTGCGCAGAATCCTTGTAATTACGAATCGCAGCAAATTGATCTCGCGCCCACTCAATGTCTTCCACTCTTTTTGCCGAATCCATTGCTTGACAAGCTTGATAATAGGACGTTTCATCATCAAGCGCCTCGCAACCTGAAATGCGCTTTTTAATGTTGAAAGGTAATTTTTCAAAGGCGGTGGAGTTCCTGATTATATATCTCAGCTCGTCATCAGCTCTTATACGAGCTATAACTTTGGTTTCAGTCAACAATAACGCCAATGCCTCAGTTTCATCGGATAAAGTGACGATAATTTGCCTGTTCGCCAATTTCCGAATGAACGACTCACGCAGAGTTCTCAAGCGATTCGACTCTTCCTTTAAATATTTTAAAGCTTTGTCTTCTTCCTCAATTTTTTTGAGATTTCTGTCGATAGACGCCTGCAGCTTATCAAGAGCGCCACAGTCTTTGATTAACGCCTCTGATCTATTAATGTTGCTTAAGCTGTTCGCGATTGAAGTTTCGATCTCTTTTATGCGCGCGGAAAGCTCCTTCCTTTTCGCAAAAGCGAAAATTCCCAATGAAAGCATTTCTTTTTTCGTCTTATCCAGCTGCTCGTACGCAATTTCAATCGAAGCTTCTATGGAATGAATTTTGTTAGTTTCGTTTTGAATATTTTTTATCTGTAATTTTGCAGTTTCAACAGCCTTATTAAGTTCCTTGATCGGTTGGCTGTTATTTTGAATTTCTAATGTTTTGTCATTAATTTTTTGATTGATATCGCAATATTCCTTCAAAACGCTTGCCGCGCGTTCTTTGCGGTGATTCCAAGCATCGCGATATTTCTCTTTTTGCTCGCGGGAATCCTTGTAGTCGCCGAGCGACTCAAAAATTTCAATTCCTTTGAGCATTTCCTCTTCATTAATTGCATTTTCCAAGATATCTACGGCAGCAGCATACTTTTTGCCGTTGCGCAAATCGTCGCGCATGTTTCGACATTCCTCCGCAAGAGCCGCAGAGTTCTTATAATCGCCAAGCTCTTCAAAAAGCGAAATTACTTTGTCGTAATCGGAGTCGCAATCGAGTTTTTCCTTTACTTCCAATGCAAGCTCGTATTTTTTCTCGAGAACACGATTTTTAACGGAATTGCTCGCCTCTATCAAAAAGCTTTTCAGCTCTTCGTCTGCGAATTTCACAGCCTTTTGATAATTGCCGTTATTATCAAGCAAAGTACTGCAGTTTGCCAAATCGCTTTGCGTACGCAGCTTTAGCTCGCTCATTAGCTTGCCAAGATATGCAAGAGCGTTTTGAGGCTCTAAATCAAGCACTTTTTCGCAATACGAATCCGCGCTTTCCCAATTTCCGTCCTCCAAAAAGATAAAAACTCTTTGCAAGAGCGGAGCGGTATTAGTACTGCTACTGATAGCGCTTGCAGCTTCTCTTTTTGAGGACGTTTGTTTGCTTGGAGAAATAATCTTTTTAATTCCGCGAACAACGTCATTAATAAAGCCTATCTTGCTCATGTCCTGAGCTTGAAGATGAGCAAATTCCTCGGGAAGCTCGTAAGCATCCATATCTTTATAACAAGGAATCAAAAGCCTTGAACGGTCTTTCTTCATAATCTTCAAAAAGCGAGACCATTCATTCTTAACCCAGACTGCGTTAAAATACTCCGGCTTCGTACCGATAGATAACATTACCTTTGCGGAGTTAAGCGCCGCAAAAATACACGGCTCGTAAGCTGAGCCAAGCTTATCCTCAAGAGTTATTGCCGCATAGAAAACCTTGAATCCCTCTTGCTTTAGCTGATAGTAAATATCGTTTGCAATAACGCTATCCTGCGTGCGCTTGCCGTTTTCATCGGTTTCTTTATAACATATAAATACATCATATGGAGATTCTTTTTGAGAAAGAGCGATAATCTCTTTCTGCAAGCGGTCAATCTCTTTTGCTTCGGTTTCGTATATTTCTCTTTGCACGCTATCGGCATAATTCAAAGCAGACTTATAATCATCATCTGCAATAATAGAATCAAGCGAGGTTCTATGGCAAGTGGGAATACGTTTATATGTAGTAGGATCTTCCACGTATTCAATACCGAACTTACACAAAATCAATCCCCAGTATGCTTCTGACTGCGCGCTGTCCGCTTGGATTATCTTTTCGTAAATTTGTTCGGCTTTATCAAATTCACTCTTCATACGAAGAATATTTGCGCGGTTGAACAATCCTCGAAGGTTTTCATCATTTACAGTGGGAACGGTTTGCGTCGTACCGCAAAAATCACATTTCACTGCCGTTTTGCCTTCGCTAACGTTCAGCTCAGCGCTGCACATTTTACATTTATAAATAGCCAATCAATACACCACCCTTTGATCTTAAGCCTTTTCAACTAAAGATCAACTATTGAAAATCACTTTAAACTTCTTTTTAAAATTGCAACTTTAGATTCAAGTCTGAGAATCTCGGACTTAGCGGATTTTTTCAGTTTCGCTCCTTCGCCAAAAAGCTTGTAGGCATTCTTCGCATAGATTTCCCTTTGCGCTCCCAAAGCCTTATTAAGCTCTGCAATTTGAGCATAAATATTATCGTTATGCGCCTTGATTTCAGCAGAACGTTTTGCTTCGGCTGCTTTTTGCTCCTCAATCCGGCGTTTGCGCTCAGCTTCGATTTCAACTTTAAGTTTTTCGCCAAGTTCTTTGCACTCAATAGCCTTTTCATCAGATGAGCAGAAATTTCCCAATGATTCTAAAATTTTTGCAGCGGCAAAGTAGTTGTTATAGTTTCTGTCTTTTTCGGCAGATGCCATTATTTCAATAGCTCGGTTATATTCATTCTCTTTCTTTTGCATCGCTTGCTTTTCTCTAAGGCCGGCTATACAATAAGTATCTAAAATCGTACCGTATTCCAAACAACCGTCTGCAATCATTTGCTTTACGTCTTCGTCAATTAATTTATGATTGAGATATGTAAAATCAAAATACTTGCTATTTTTTATGTCTTCTATCGTGTATTCTTTGTAATTAGAAGTCAGCAGTCGAACAATGTTAAACCGACGCCTATAAGACTCTACAAAAGATAACGTAAATTTGGCGCCTACAGAGCGGATTCGAGCATCGTTGCTTATACTTACGATTTTTTCGTAAGCTTCAACCGTTGGTATTGATGCAAGTCGCTTTATTTCATTCAAGATTTCTTGTTCTTCTTTTATTTTTGAAACTTTCTTCAGAGCGATAGTCAAACTCTTTACAAACAACTTTCTATCTGCGTTTTCTTTGATATTTTCAAGTTGAGTTTTTTCTGCTCCGTAAGCAAATCTGATAGCGCGCTCAAAGTTCTTGTCATCATAGAGTTTAACAAAACTGTCATCAATTTCAGCAACGTCTTTCATATGCAGAGCGGCAAGCACCTTACCGGCATACGCCTTAGAATCTTCAGGATTCTCGTCGAGCGCTTTGTCAAAATATTCGTCAGCGCTCTTGAAGTCGCTATCCTCAAGAAAGAAATAGCCGCGTTTGGTAAAAGCTCCGGTTGAAGCGCTTACAGTCACAACAGGCTTTTCTTCATAATCACGAACAATTTTTGTGATACCGCGAGTCAAGTCCTGAATAAAACCAAGCTTACCCATATCCTGTCCCTGCAAGTTTTTAAACTCGGGAGGCATATCATAAGGATCAATCCCCCTATAACAAGGAACAAGAGTTTTAGTGCGGTCGTTATGCATGAGCGAAAGATAACGGCTCCACTCGTTCTTAACCCAAACTGCGTTATAATATTCGCTGTCGGTTGCGATTGCCAACATTACCTTTGCGGAACTGAGAGCTGCGAAGATATACGGTTCATACTCTTGACCGAGTTTATCTTCCAAGGTAATACGCGCAAAGAACACCTTAAAACCTCTATCTGTCAGATGCTCGTAAATATCCTGCGCCAAAACGCTGTCTACGGTTCTGTTTCCACGGTCATCGGTTTCTTTATAGCAAATAAATACATCAAAAGGCTTTTCTTTTCTTACGATGTTAAGAATATCTTTCTGGAGCTCATCAATGGCTTTGGCTTCTCTTTCGTAAAGAGCTTTTGCAACAGAATCGGCATTTAAAATAACCTGACTATAGTTATTGTCATCAAAAATGCTCTCGAAAGAGGTTCTATGGCAAGTCGGAATTTTTTCAGCCGTTTTGGGATCGTCTACGTATTCGATACCGTATTTACAAAGGCACAGTCCCCAATAAGCTTCCGCCTCTTTAGGAAACTCCGCTATGATAGATTCGTATATCCCGGCCGCGCGGTCAAATTCGCTTGCGATACGCAATCTGTTTGCTCTATTGAAAAGATTCGTTTTCTTTTCGCCTTCGTCGTTAGGAACGGTCTGCGTCGTACCGCAAAAGCCACATTCAACAATTTTAACGCCCTCTGCAACAGAGAGATCGCCGCCACACATTTTACACTTAAGTATAGCCATAATATTATTAATCTCCATTAAACCGTACTGCCATAACGCAGTTAAAAAATCGCCGCCACAATCTAAAATGATGACGTCATCAAAAGTCACGCATCTCTTGAATTATTTATTGCGTTCATCATATATAATATACTTTATTACGTTATCAGATATAATATATAAGTATTACATAAGATTATACACCATATTGAAAAATTTGTCAATGGATATAGAATAAAGTAAAAAACAAAAGAAAAGCCCCATCTTACGCTAAGATGGGGTTAATCATTATTTTCGTCTTTGAATATTTAAAGATTTAATTAGGTCGAGCCGGTTTCTATCCTTAAATTTTAAACGTTAGATTTAAGGTAATTTAATCCATCGGAACGAGATGCTCGTCGCTGCCTAAGTGAGAGCTCATCTGTTGGTTTTCGGGTTGCTCGCCGAGAAGCGCGGTGAGCATTGCGACGGTTTCTTCGGGATCGTAGGTTTGGTAATGGAGATGAAGAACGTCGCCCTCTCGGATTTCTTGAGCGCCGTGATGAACGGAGTGAGAAAGATTTCTGTCAATCGACAGTACGACGCAGCTTGGCGGCCAAATGACGTCCCTTATTTCCATTCCGTCGGCAAACGAGCCCTCTTGCACGGTCATATAGGAGTCTATAATAATCGCTTTTTTGCCGTGGCGAACGACTTCCGCGCGGGATTCGATAACCGTTTCGGTGAAAGACGTTTTATCCATGAGCTCAGAAATAATATACGAAACGGAAACGCCGAGAACAACGGGGAAAATATTCGTTACAACGGCGAGGACCTCTGCGGCGAAAGCGATAGAGGTTATGGGCGTTCTCGATGCGGCGGCAAGGAAAGACGTCATGCCGACTATGATAAATACTGCGTAATAGCGAGCGTCAATAAGCTTCATTGCTATAAGCGCATCCGAAATAAGAGATGCAATCATTGCGCCAAACGCCAGATTGGGAACGAATATACCGCCGCTGACGCCTTCGCTATTTGCGAAAATCATAAGAACGGCGCGAATGGCAAACGCCAAAAGAATAACGTACCATATCGTTTTTCCGTGAAGAATAAGCTCGATAAGGTCGTGTCCTGTGCCAATGAAATTTGCGGAAAAGAATCCGAAAACGGCGGTGACGGCAAATATAACGGTAAGCTTTACCGAAAAAGGAACTTTCCCTATTCTCGTTTTTGACATCGTGTTGACAGCGCGGTAAATCTTTGCGAAAAGAATGGAACAAACGCCGCACACAGCGCCGATAATTATCGCCGCCCAAAAATATTTTGCGGGAAGATTCTCAAAAACCGTGATATTGAAAAGAGTGGTATCGACTTCAAAAAAATAAGAAAGGTATCTTTGCGTAATCGTTCCGAAAAGAACGGCGGTAGAAGCTACCATAAAAAGAGCGGTTGAAAAGCGTCTGTGCGCTTCTTCCAAGGCGAACATTATACCGGCAAAGGGAGCGCCCGTCGCAATGGCGAAGCCTGCGGATGCGCCGCTCGTCATAAGGTATCTTTCAAAAGCCAGCTTGTTTTTGCCCGAAAGCTCGGAGCTGCCCTTACCGACTGCCGTTCCCATTTGAACGCTGGGGCCCTCGTTACCTAAAGGAACTCCCGCAAAATACGTGAGAAGCGCCGATGCGAAAAGGGCGAAGACACCCTGCACCCATCGAAGCGGAAACAAGCCTCTGATAGAAGCGACGGCGGTTGGAATTCCTCCTCCTCGACATTCCTTGGCAAGCTTCAGAATGAGCGCCGCAAGTACGCCGACGAGCCCCGCGCCTATAACGAGAAGCGGCAAAAATGCGGGATTTTGACGGACAAAATCATAAATGCGCTCCGAGAAGCTCATAACAAAAGAAGCCGCTATTTTAAAAAGAAATATAAGAAAGCCCGTCAGTATACCTATCACCATCGGAAAGACGATATACGGAACAAGCTTGTTTTTTATTCCCAAAGGCGTGCGGGATTTCATAAATTTTTCCTCTTCCGAATTCAAAACAAATTCCATGCTTATTTTTTACGTTAGGATTATAGCACAAAATTTTCCGCTTGTAAATACGGCAAAAAATATTTTTCGCTTTTTTTCGGGAAACTATTGACAAAAACAATACTTCGTGATATGATGTATTACGCAGCAGGAGGTATTGTATGGACGGACAACTCAAACGAGGACTTCTTGACGTTTCGGTTCTTGCGGCTATAAAAGACGAGGAATCTTACGGATATAAGATAATCAAGGATATGAAGCCGTATCTCGAAATGTCGGAATCAACGCTTTATACGATTTTAAAAAGGCTAGAATCCACAAAAATGCTGACGGTTCGCACGGTTGAACACGACGGCAGATTAAGAAAGTATTATCGCATTACGGAATCGGGACTTTCAAGAATTGAAGAATTCAAAAAGGAATGGCGTGAGGTAATGCTCATTTATCAATTTGTGACGAAGGAGGGAGCGCAATGAAAAAAACAGAATTTTTGAAAAATCTTCGCGCAAATCTTCGAGGCTTGCCGAAGCATGAAATAGAAGAGCGAATAAGCTTTTTCAGCGAAATGATAGACGACAGAACGGAAGAAGGCTTGTCGGAAGATGAGGCAGTCTTAGCGGTTAGCAAAAAAATAACGAAAGAGGAGCTTTGCAAGCAAACGAGCGGCGACGGCGAAAAGCGAGGAAAAAAGAAGCTCAGCGGCGCAGAATTGGCTATCATTATTGCAGGCTCGCCCGTGTGGTTTTCTCTTGGCGCTGCCGCAGTTGCGGTTATAATTTCGCTTTACGCTGCGTTTTGGGCTGTTATCGCATCTTTTTGGGCTGCCTTTGCATCATTCGCAATAGCTGCGCCTGCGGCAATTATCTCTGCATTTGCATTTTTCCTCAATGGATTTAACTTCCAGGGCTTTGTGTTATTCAGCGCTGCTCCGATTTGCCTGGGACTTGCCATTTTCAGCTTTTTAGGATGCCTTTATTTAACGAAGTGGGGCGCAGTTATTTCAAAAAATATTTGCATCTCTATCAAGAGAATTTTCTGTAAAAAGGAGGAGAAAAAATGAAACCGTCAACTAAAATACTTTTAGCTATAGCAACGTTTTCGATTTTCTTCGGCCTTGTGGCATTCGTATTTGTCATGTCGCTTAACGGCTGGGATTTCACCAAGCTTTCAACCTCAAATATCAAAGTCACTACTTATGAATACGAAGATTACGTGACGAATATAAATATGACTTTAGATACCGAGGACGTAACGCTTCTTCCCTCGGATGACGGCAAAATAAAAATCATTTGCGAAGAGAGCGACAAAGCGAAGTTTTCGGTAAAGCTTATAGACGGCGAGCTTAAGATTGAAATGCTTGATGCGAACAAATGGTTTAATCGCATTTTCGATTTTGCGTCACACAAAATCACGGTCCATCTTCCAAACAGCGCATCACCGTCGCTGAATATCAAGTCCGATACGAGCGACGTTCAGATTTCATCGGCTTTGCGCTTCAACTCTATTGATATATCGCTTTCAACCGGCGACGTCCTTTGCGGCGCAAGCGTAACGGGACACGCTAAAATCAAGGCTTCAACGGGTAATATCACGCTCGTAAATATGAGCGCCGACTCAATTGACATTAGGGTTTCCACGGGCGACGTTACGCTCGGCACGGTACGCGCGGGTGACGTTTCAATCAATCTTTCAACGGGCAAAAGCCGGCTTACCGACGTTTATTTGAAAAATCTTACGACGAGCGCAAGCACCGGCGATATTTCGCTGACGAAGGTTTTCGCAGACGGCATTTTCTCAATATCCAGAACGACGGGCGACGTAAACTTTAATTCTTGCGATGCCCCGGGAATATACGTCGAAACCGACACGGGCAACGTTACGGGAAGCATCGCCACGCCAAAAATATTCTTAGCCGATACGAGCACCGGTAAAATCGAAGTTCCATATGGAACTTCCGGTGGAATTTGCGAAATAAAAACAAGCACCGGCGATATTAAAATATGGATTGCTCCCTAAATTTCAAAGGGGCTCTCTCATCAAGAATTCAACAAAATCAAAGCAAAAAACGAATAATTTAAAAGTGGAGGCGCTGTGTTTACAATGTCTCCACTCGTTTTATTCGCTTATCCCTTACAGTTTTTTAAAGATTGTATTGAAAAACGCCGATTCAAGTGATATAATAGACTAAAACAAGTTTTGAGGTGACATCTATGAAAAAGACTAAACCCGATTTGAGAATTGCAATAATCAGCGATCCGCATATAGGCTTTACAGGGCACATAAATCCGAACTATTACGGCCTCGGCCAGAAGCCGCTCGGCGACCAGGACTTGTGGTTTGAATATGCTCTTCGCTATTTTAAGAAGCGTGGAATCGACGCTTTGGTTATCCCCGGCGATATGGCAAACGCTTGCCGATATAACGATCCCGAACGCAGCTCGGCAGACTACGCCGTTATTGAAATGGCTCGCCTTGTGAAAATTTTCCGCAAGGTTTTTGACGGGACGGACACGGAGATAGTTTCAATTTACGGAAATCACGACAACCTCGCTCAGCCGCGCGAAAAGCTCAACGGCGGAAACGAAACCCCATGGGAAGACGCTTTCGGCGAGCCTTATACGCACACGAATCTCAAAACCGTTAAAGGCCACCGCTTTATCGGCGCTCATTGGAGCTACGAAAAGGAAGCCGAAAAATACGTCAAAGAGGCGGCAGAAGCCACCCCCGATAAACCCGTTTTCTATATTCAGCACGGCGAAATCAAGGGCACGACCTGCGACAGCTTACGACCGGGAGTATCAAGCGTCGGCATTGACAATATCCGTGATTTTGAGAACGTTATAGGTCTTTTCGGTCACACGCATTGCCCCATTACCGACGAAAGAACTATATGGCAATCCGAAAAGGCGGGCGATCCGAAATGCACGGTTATCAGCTGCTCGACCTTTAATTACGGCGACTCAACGGGAGATTTATTACGCGGCGAAAACCTCGAAACCAAGCACGCCCTCTACCTTACCGTCACGGGCAAGGACGTAAACGTCGAGCGCTTAAGCTTCTTCACCGACGAAATGCTCTCGCTTGCAAAGGGCGAAAAAACTCGCCAGAATTTCAAGAAATGCACTCGCTCGGCAGGAGCTGATTGGCGCTTCACCCTCGGCGGCGAAAAAGTTCTCGATACCGCAAGACGCGCCTCTTTCGCAAAAGCGCCCGAATTCCCCGAAACAGCCGAAGCGGGACTCGCGAGAAGCGACGACTACGTCGTAGTATTTTTCCCTGCGGCAACCCCTCTCGGCGTGGATAACGACTTGATTCACTCCTACTATGCGGAAGCGTGGGACGACGAAACGGGCGAGCTTGTAAGCCAGGGTCAAATAAGCACGGAATTCCACGTCGACCACACGCCCGACAGATTCTCCCCCTACTATCAGATAGTCCTCGCAGGCCTCAAGCCCGACACCGCCTACACGGTTAAGGTCTTCGCGCGCGATTGCTACCAAAAGCTCTCAACCCGCCCCATCATCCACAAGGGCAGAACCCTCAAAGCAAAAAGAGAAAGACTTTATTGATGATTTAGCGCGTTGTCCTTAACGGATAACACGCTAAAACTAAGTTTGCCCTCCGGGCAAGTGAAGTTATCTTCAATAGTGAAGTTCACTTCGTGAGTGAAGTTTCGCCTTGCGGCGAAATGATGGGAAAACTTAACTTCACTGCGAGCTTTTGTGAGCAACTTCACTGTGCATAACACAACTTCGCTTTTGCGTCAGCAAAAACTTCACAGACAGAAAAAGAGAGAACGAAACGGATTTTTCACCGTCACGTTCTCCCTTTTTTGCTTTTGAGATTAAATTTTAATTTTGTTTGAGTTTTTATTTACTTTTTGTACCAATAACAAATATAGTAAGTTGATTTAAAATAATCGTCATTCTTTGTTGGCACGGAAACGTCAATTTCAGTTCCTGTTTTATTGTACCAATCACTTTGGTTTCCTATATACCAAGTCAAAGTGTCTTCAAAGCTTATACTCGTAAGACTTGCGCAATCACGGAACGCAGAATATCCGATGCTTGTGACACTAGCAGGGATGGTTATGCTCTTAAGGCTTGTGCAACCATAGAACGCATAATTGCCGATGCTTGTAAGTTTACCGCTGTTTTCGAATTTAATATTCGTAAGGCTTATGCAACCCTCGAACGCAAGATCGCCGATAGTTTCGATACTATCCGGGATTGTTACGCTCGCAAGGCTTTCGCAACCGGAGAACGCATAAGAGCCGATGCTTGTGACGCCACTCGGTATAACGAGATCGACAATAAGCTCACCGTTAAGATACAGATTGTTTGTATATCTTAAAGGATTTGAATTATAACCTTCAAACGAAATCTGGCACCATGCGGATAAATCACTTATATTTACAACCACAGAGCTATCGCAAGAAGCGAACGCATACTCGCCAATACCTGTTACGTTGCTGGGAATTGTAACGCTTGTGATATCGACTTGCCCATATAAAGCGTATTTGTAAATCTCATAACTCTCACCGTTATAATTTTCGGGAAGAATTAAAACCGTGTCTATACCTACGTATCCGAGCAAGTAGTTTGTTCCACCGTACGTGTAGAAAAGATATCCATCTTTATTAACGATTTTGCTGTTTCCGCTATGTACCTCTTTTGCATAATATGCAACGTAGCCGTAAGTAGGAGAACCTAGCGCAATATTAAGACTTGATTTATTTATAACTTCAACAAGCTTATAGCAACCAGAGAATGCGTCGACACCGATGCTTGTGACACTATCGGGTATAGTTATGCTCGTAAAGCTTATGCAATCCGAGAATGCATCGGAACCAATAATTGTAACGCTGTCTGGAATTATTATATTAGCAAGACTTGAGCATCCACTGAACGCACCATATTCAATGCTTGTGACGCTATCGGGGATTACAACGCTCGTAAGGCTTATGCAATCCGCGAATAAATCGGAATCAATAATTGTAACGCTGTCTGGAATTATTATACTAGCAAGACTTGGGCATCCACTGAACGCACCATATTCAATGCTTGTGACGCTATCGGGGATTGCAATGCTCGTAAGGCTGTCGCAACCAGAGAACGCATAAGAGCCGATGCTTTCAACTCCATTTCCTATTGTAACGCTCGTGAGGCTGTCGCAACCAGAGAACGCAGAAGAGCCGATGCTTGTGATACTATCCGGTATGGTTACAGCACTAAGATTTATACATCCTATAAATGCGGATGATCCAATATTTGTTACATGATCTCCAATCGTCAAATCTTTAAGATTGGTGCAATTTTTAAATGCGGAAGAATCTATACTTGTTACGTCATCACCTAATTCTACTTTCAAGAGATTTGTGCAATCGGAAAAAGCGCTCTTTCCTATTCTAACGGCAACGCCATCTGGCACTATCAAATTTTCAAGAGATTTACATTCTAAAAACGATTCCTCACCAATTAATAAAAGTTTACTGTCCTTATCAAGTATAACCTGACTCAAACTACCGCATCCCGCAAATGTATATTTGGGTATATATGTAATATTCTTGGGAATAGTAATACTACTTAAATTTTCGCAAATCGCAAATACTCCAGCATCCATACTAACAATGCTGTCCGGCAAATCAATTTCATGAAGATTTATACATTGTACAAAGGCGCCCTCTCCAATGCAAACGACAGTAGATGGAACGGTAACAGTTTGTAGGGTTTTGCATCCTGCAAACGCAGCTTTTGTTATTTCAGTTACGCCATTAGGTATTACTAAATTTTCAGTTTTCTGCTCATTGATGTATAAATCTCCATAATTCAATGGATTAGACGAACCCGAGCCAAACGAAACAGAACACCATTTTGCAATATCATCAATATACACAGAAGTTATATTGGAACAGTTATAAAACGCATTTATTCCTATGGATTTTACACTGTCGGGGATTTTAACACTTTTTATACTTAAGCAACCAAAGAAAGCATAATCTCCAATTTCTTCAATTCCAGCTGGAATTACTAAATCAACAACTAATTGATCATTAATATATAAATTTTCTCCAATGGCTACGGGATTTGAGGTTTGAGATTCAAAAACAACACCACACCAGTTATCTAAACTGTTTATATAGACGCCCTCTAATCTAGTGCATCCATCAAATGCTTTAAAGCCAATATTGGTTATGTTGTTTCCAAGTTTAACCGTAGTTAGAGCTTTGCAATTCTGAAAAGCATAGGCATCGATAAATTTAGTATCTTGATGAACGATACACGAAGAGATTTCTTGCCCCTTAGCCTTTATTAGTATCAAATAAGGATTGTTATCAGTTCCAATATAATAAGCGTTGTCATATTCACTGCATACGAGAGACGTACATCCGTAAAAAGCTTGGGAACCTACGTCGATGACACTTTTGGGGATTTCGACATTCTCAAGGCTGCTACAACCGCTAAACATATTTGTTCCAATACGAGTAACACCTTGCATTATTGTAACGTTTCTCAAGCTTGTACAACCGAAAAATACAGAATTACCAACATTTCTAACATTTGATGGAATTGTAAGGCTCGAAAGTTCGGTGCACCTAATAAAAGCGGATGTGCCGATGGTTTCTATTCCATTACCGAGTGTAAGATTTGCCAAAGCACTACACTCTTGAAATGCATATTCACCGATTTCTTTTACACTATTAGGTATAACAATACTCTGTAATGCTGTGCAATTTATAAACGCACTTTTGTCAATTGTAACGATACTATTCGGCAATTCTATGCTTTGAAGTGTTGGAGAACAGTAAAATGCATTATGTCCTATTTTTTTACAAGAACTACCCTGTTCAAATACAACTTTAACAAGTTTTGATTTTTCTCCTATAGCTCCGTCCCAACCCGAAAAATACGGAGGAATTTCTTGGACATCCGCACCAATAGTAGCTGTTATACCAGAGCCGTTGATACCTGCACTACTAAAAACATTACTTGCAAATATTTCTGTTTTTTTTGCATTATAATTGATTCTTGTCATTGCGGTACATTGATAGAAAGCTTTTGAGCCAATGCCTTTGATATTTTTGGGGATAGTTATTCCGGTTAGATTCTCGCATCCGGAAAAAGCATACGAACAAATATATTCCGTATCGTTATGAATACTACACAAAGAAATGGTTTTATCTTTTGCTTTAATTAGCATAAAATATGGATTGCTTTCACTTCCAATATAATATGCGTTATCATACGTATTATAATTAAGCCCTTCACAACCAGAAAAGACATTTAAGCCTATAAATTTCACAGAATTAGGAATTGTTATTTGGCTTATACCGCTACATCCAGAGAAAGCACCGTCTAAAATTGCACGAGTCTTTTCATTTATTGAGCAAGAAGATATCGCAGTGCTTTTAGCCTTGTATAAAATAGTGTAGGGATTACTTTCGTTGCCCAAATACAACGCATTACTATACTCATTAAATTTCAGGTTGTCACATTCATAAAATGCGGTGAAGTCAATTTCTTGAAGCGAACTATTTTCTCCGATGTAAACATTTTTTAAGTTAACGCAACCCGAAAAAGCCCATTCATCAATTCTCTGCACACTATCTGGAATTGTGATACTTTCGAGGCTAGTGCAGTTAAGGAAAGAATTGTAACTAATGTTTGTTACTCCATTAGGAATAATCACACTCTTTAAATTTACGCAATTATCAAAACACCAGCACACTATTTCGTCTAGTTGCATATTGTCAGCAAAGCAAACACTAATGAGAGTATCACGCACATCATTAAACGTATTAGAGTCTATTTCAGTAACGGGCAAATTATTATATGTAGCCGGAATACATATATCTACTTCTCCACCCATATAATCAGTGATAATATATCCATTTTCATCTTCATTTAACTCGAAGACAAACCCTGGGGTTGCTATTTTATTTGTTGCGTCATTAGGATTATTTCCAGTGTTTGTTGAGCTTCCGGAATTTTTGTTTTTTCCGCCTTTACTATCACAAGCAACCACTGTAAGAAGCAAAACGGCTAACAAAAGCATAACAGCTAAAATTTTTCTCATCTCGTATTCTCCTTTTTCAAACGATAAATATATCTGCGCAAAACAAGTATAACTCCACTTTCAAAAAGGAGTGTATGCCATGCGCAAGTTAATGAATTAGCCTGACGCTTCGATTATACCACATAGTTCCACAAAATGCAATATTTTAATATATTTAGTTAAACAATAAGAGTATTAGAAATCCTAATAGCCGGACGCGCAAAAACGCCCCCGCGCAAGCATTTGAATTTCACATCTTATGCCTAAAACCCGGGGGCGTGTTAAATTATTTGGGTGTTTTAAATTAAAGAATAGCTTTTTGCAAACGCTTCGGCAGAAAATCCAAGCTTTTCGTACTCGAGGAGAATTTTTGCGGCGGCCATAGCATCGGAGAGGGCGTTGTGGTGGTCGAGCTCTATTCCGAAATAGTCGCAAAGGCAATTTAACTTTCTCGACGGCAATTCGGGGAGAATACGCCTTGCCATTTTGCAAGTGCAGACGTAATCTACGGAGTCGCGCCAGAAAATGCCGTAAGCGGAGAGGCACTTTGAAAGAACCGACATATCAAACGAGGCGTTGTGCGCAACCAAGATGGCGCCGTCTATATGCGGCTTGATTTTTGCGAAAATTTGAGGAAAACTCGGCGTATCCGCTACGCTTTCCGCAGAAATTCCCGTCAAGGCTACGTTAAAGCCGTTGAAATAGGTTTCGGGATTTACAAGGGAATAGAATTTTTTGGAAAGCTTTCCGTTTTCGATAATAACGACACCGATTGACGACATTCTGTCATTTTTTGCGTTCGGTGTTTCTACGTCAAAAACTACGTATTTCATTATCTGAGCATTTCCTTGATTCTTTTCGTCAAGCGCGGGAAGAATTCTACGTCCTTCGGATAGGATTTGAACGTGATTTCCATGCCCGCCTCTTCTTCGATAATCTTTACGACGGCATCCTTGCCGATTTTCTTTTCAAGCGCGCGGCAAAGCTGAATATCCTCTAAAGCTTCTCTGAAAACGAGCGCTCTCATAGAGGGGATTGCGCCGTCGCGGCCCGGATAAACCGAGAATGCGTCGCCCGAGGAATAAAGTCCGTCGGTTGAGGTGGTTAAATAGGGGTTGATTTCATAAAGGCCAAGCTTTGAATAGTAGAAATTATAGCCCCACTGTAAGAATCCCTCAATGCCGTATTTATACATCTGAATACCGATAGCGCGGTTTCTGTATGACGGCATACCTATGAATCTGTTGGAAACGAGGCTGTGCTCGCCGCAGCAATAATAGGTCCAAAGCCCCGGCACGCGCGCTTCGAGGAAAGGCTCGATATGGTCGGTTGCGCAAACGGGGTGTTCAACGAGGCCGCGCTCGTAGAAATCTATATGCGAGAGCGCATCCATCGTCTTACAGTCGCCGATAAGGGATTTCAAAAGCGCGCTTGCATAAGTATAAGCTTCAAGGTGAGTTTCGCTCGGCTCGTCGGAAACGTGGAAATATACGGAATCCTTTACGCCGAGTTTTTCAAACTTCGAGAGCAAAGCGGGGATAAACGCCGAGAGAAATTCTTTATACTCGGGATCGTTCGCCGGCATTTCCCAGCTGAATTTAAGGCTCGTTTTGCCGTTTTCCGTAACTTCGATATTGGGCGTGTATTTTACTCCCCATTGCGAGAAAAGATGCGAGATTTCAAAGTACTTGAATCCGCACGCCAGAGCAAGCTTTACGTAACGCTCGAGGAGTGAGAAATCAAAGCTGTAGCCGCTTGCGTCTTTAAAGACTTTTACAAGCTGGGTTATCGGTCTGCACGTTCCCGGCGCTGTGTCAAGCGGCGGAGTGATAACGGGGGTTAAAATCATATTCATGCCGAGCTCGGTCGCAAGCTTCATATAGCTTTCAATCAAGCGCCAATGCTCTTCGCTGTAAACTTTAACTCTGTGCGCCGTGGCTATCGAGTCAACGTGGAACCATTGCGTGAATATAAGCTCCTGCTCGGGAAGAGCTTCTCCGACAACGTCAAGCTCAAGCGTGGCAATCTCGGCAAGATGCGAGTCCGTACGGTTTGAGAATCTATCTATATCAAGGACTTCAAAATTGACGTTCACCTGATATTTGCCGGGTGCTGTATCGCGCGGCAGGGCGATTTCAACCCAAATTGCGCCAAGGCCGTTGGTGTAAGTAACCATTCCTTTCTGATACTCTATCGGCTCAAGAACGTCGGGAATAAGGCAAGGCTTTGACGCCACGTAATCCTCGTCCGCATCGATTCTTCTCGGCAAATCGGCAACGACAGACCTTACGAAATAAAGCTTTACAAAATCTTTGAGCGCAGAATCAACGCTGAGTTTATACACTTTCTGGTGATCGACGCTCTCTTCCGCGAACATGATTATCTGATATGAGAAATGCTCGCCGGGAATTGCCACAGCCTTATCGAAAGTGCGTTTTACGTCAGCTTTGGTAAATATTTTTTCGAGAGATGACACCTGATGAAGAATCAAATCTTTTTCCATTTTAATTTCCTTTTCTGATTTTGTTTTCATCCTATTATCTCATAATCAAAAAGTTTTTTCAATACATTTGAAAATATTCGTCAAAATATTCCCCCATCAGCCAAAAAATCCGTCAAAAAAATCATATATCCTATGAAAAATCGGAGTTTTTTTGTTATATAAGAATAAAAAGCGGCAAAAAGTAAAAAACTTTCAAAAAGACCTTGACTTTTGAATTTTGCTGTGATATAATAGTCAAGCGAGATTTTGAAAAGCTCGTTTTTGGCTGAATAGCTCAGCTGGCTAGAGCATCCGGTTCATACCCGGCAGGTCGCTGGTTCAAATCCGGCTTCAGCCACCATACGTGGCCCGTTGGTCAAGCGGTTAAGACACGGCCCTTTCACGGCTGTAACATGGGTTCGATTCCCGTACGGGTCACCAGAAAAAGAAAAAGACACTCAAACGAGTGTCTTTTCTTTTTTTGTGCTCCGCACACTCACGAGCCCAGCGCACATACGATTTTAGCGTCCTTTTTGGCTTTTCTTAAATTTATACTTTGCCAAGCTCATATATCAATTCCCGTGCGCTTGGGTTCGAATACCGCCTTCGGCGGTATCCTGCGTTATTCGTCGTGTCGTCCGACGAATAGCAGATTCCCGTACGCGTTTGCCGCTTGGGTTCTTACTCTCTTCTCTCTCAATGGTTTGCAAAAATCTTTTCGTATATCTCCAAGCTGGCAATATACCGCTTCCAGCGGTATGCACCTTAAATATCAAAAATTAACAGACCAAATCAATTTGAAGAATCTTAACCCCGCGCAGCAAATTCCCGTACTTTAGGCACTCCAAGTGGGTGCCTATCTCTTTTTTGTGCTCCGCACACTCACGAGCCCAGCGCACATACGATTTTAGCGTCCTTTTTGGCTTTGCTTAAATTTATGCTTTGCCAAGCTCATATATCAATTCCCGTGCGCTTGGGTTCGCATACCGCCTTTGGCGGTATCTTGCGTCGCGCGGAGAAATACGAAAGCCCTTTAACAGACCAAATCAATTTGAAGAATCTTAACCCCGCGCAGCAAATTCCCGTTTGCCGCTTGGCGCAACTAATATTTTTAATTCTTGCGGCATTTTTGGATTAGCTATTGAAATATTTCTCATTTTATGTTATCATAGGTATGTTAATAAATTAACAAAGGAGTATTTACTATGGCAAACAGATTTGTTCTTAATGAAACCAGCTATCACGGAAAGGGCGCAATCAACGAAATTGCTACCGAAATTTTGGCAAGAGGCTTTAAAAATGCTTACGTTTGCTCCGACCCCGTCCTCATTAAATTCGGCGTTACGAAGAAAGTTCCCGACGTTGTTGACGCGGCAAAAATTTCGTATGACGTATTCTCCGACATCAAACCCAACCCCACGATTGAAAACGTTCAGAACGGCGTTGCGGCATTTAAAAAGAGCGGCGCTGACTGTATAGTTGCTATTGGCGGCGGCTCGTCCATGGACACCGCAAAAGCTATCGGCATTATTATTGAAAACCCCGAATTTGCAGACGTAAGAAGCCTTGAGGGCGTTGCTCCCACGAAGAATAAGTGCACTCCCATTATCGCAGTTCCCACTACGGCGGGCACGGCGGCTGAGGTTACCATTAACTACGTTATCACCGACGCTGAAAAGAACAGAAAAATGGTTTGCGTAGACGTTCACGATATTCCCGTCGTTGCGGTTGTTGACCCCGATATGATGGCTACTATGCCTAAAGGACTTACCGCTGCGACAGGTATGGACGCTCTTACTCACGCAATTGAGGGTTATATTACCCGCGGCGCTTGGGAAATGAGCGACATGTTCCATATAAAAGCTATTGAAATTATCGCAAAGAGCTTAAGAGGCGCTGTTAACAATACCGACGAGGGCCGTCTTGGAATGGCGCTCGGCCAGTACATTGCGGGAATGGGCTTCTCCAACGTAGGTCTTGGTATAGTTCACTCTATGGCTCACCCTCTCGGCGCGCTTTACGACACCCCCCACGGCGTTGCAAACGCAATAATTCTTCCCACCGTTATGGAGTATAACGCTTCCGCTACCGGCGAAAAGTACAGAGATATTGCCGTTGCAATGGGCGTTGATGGCGTAGCCGATATGACTCTTGACGAAGCAAGAACAGCTGCTATTAACGCTGTTAAGAAGCTTTCTCTTGACGTTGGAATCCCCGCCGACCTTAAAGAAATCGTTAAGCCCGAGGACGTTGATTTCCTTGCCGAGTCCGCATACGCTGACGCTTGCCGTCCCGGAAACCCCCGTGAAACGAGCGTTGAAGAAATCAAAGCTCTTTACCTCAAGCTTATGTAATTTAAACCTCATAATATATTCGGATAGGCGCAATTTTAGCGCCTATCTTTTTATTTTACTTGAAATAAGGGAAAATTTGTGTTAAAATTAAGAAAAAAACAAACGAGGTATATAATATGCAGGACAGATGGAATCTTGATATACTTTATAAGGACTTTGACGACGAAAATTTTGCGTCCGACGTAGAAAATCTTACGGCGGCAATCGCTGAATTTTCAGCTCTTTCAAAAAGCGCTGACGAAATGCCGAAGCTTGAGCTTCTTTTGGCTTATATCAAGTCGAATATGAAAATTTCGGAATACGCAAACAAGCTCATTATATTTTCAAATCTTCGCTACTCGGCAAACACCGCCGACGTAACTGCGGCATCAAATCTCGGCAGACTCATGGGCATGCTCTCCGAAACGGCAGCTCCCTCCGCAAAGCTTTCAAAAATCATTGCGGGATTTGAAAACCTTGACGAGCTTATTGCTTCGTCGGAGCTTCTTTCGGAGCACGAATATCTTCTTCGCAACATAAAGCGTGACAGCAAGTATCTTCTTGCGGACGGCGAGGAAACGGTTTTCGCTAAAATGAATATTTCGGGCGCTACGGCTTGGTCCGACCTTCAAAGCAGCTTGACGAGCAGCGTTAAGGTTAAGATGGGCGAGGAAGAAATCACCCTTTCCTCCGCAAGAAACCTTGCTTACGACGCTTCGGCAGAGATTCGCCGCGCGGCATACGAGGCAGAGCTTAAGGCATACGACTCAATCAAGGATTCCGTTGCTTTTGCGCTCAACAGCATAAAGCTTCAGGTGCTTTCGGAATGTGAATTGCGTGGCTACGAATCACCTCTTTATAAATCTCTTTACACCTCAAGAATGAAAAAAGAAACCCTTGCGGCGCTCATTTCGGCAATGGAAGAATATCTTCCCGCTTTCCGCAAATATTTAAAGGCGAAAGCAAAGGCGCTCGGACACGGCGGCGCGCTTCCCTGGTACGACCTTTTTGCGCCAATGGGCAAAAGCGACAAAACTTACACGGTCAAAGAAGCTAAAGACTATTTGCTCGGCATTTTCGCCGGCTTTGATACGGAGCTTCACGATATGGTAAAATGCGCTTTCGAATGTGGTTGGATAGATTTCTACCCCCGTGAAAACAAGGTTGGCGGCGCATTTGACTGCGGCGTCCCCTCGGCAAAGGAGAGCCGAGTGCTTACGAATTTTGACGGCTCGTTCAGCGATATAGTAACCCTTGCGCACGAGCTTGGCCACTCCTTCCACGACAGACAAGTATTTAAAAATTCAATTCTTAATCAAGACTACTCGATGCCCGTTGCGGAAACCGCATCAACGTTCAACGAAGTTCTCGTTATGAATACGGCAATAAAAAACGCCGCCGACAAGGACGAAAAGCTTGCGCTTATCGAAAATCAGCTTATGGACGCTTGCCAGATTATCGTTGATATTTATTCAAGATACACGTTCGAGGCTTCCGTTTTCGAAAACCGCCCCGGAGAATTTATGAGCGCCGACAGAATGTGCGAGCTTATGATTGCCGCTCAGAAAAAGGCGTACGGCGACGGTCTTGACGAGAATTTCATGCACCCTTATATGTGGCTTTGCAAAGGTCACTACTATAGCGGCGGCTTGAGCTTCTACAACTTCCCCTACGCTTTCGGCGGACTTTTCGCCCGCGGACTTTACGCTAAATATCAGAAAGAGGGCGACAGCTTCGTTGCGACCTACAAGGAAATGCTCAGAAGAACCGCAAGCTCTGACATTGAGGACTGCGCGGCTATTGCCGGCGTTGATCTTACGAAGCGTGAATTCTGGTGCGACGGCCTTAAAACGATTGCAAACGAAATCGAAGAATTTTGCGCTCTTGTCGGTTATTCCGAATAAATTGATATAAAAATCCCACGGCAAAATTTCTGCCGTGGGGTTTTCTTATTTAGGCGAGGCGTCTTCTTCGCTCTTTTTAAAGGCGATAGCAAGAGCTGCGCTCATATAAAACGTTGGGTAAATATCAAATAAAAAGTTATCAAGAAGCCCGCCCAAAACCAAAGCAAGAACGGAGATTCCGAGCATGGTTTTCAAAAGGCACGGCTTTTTAACGAAAGGCAAAACGGTTTTAAATCTATAAAACACGTAAGCTAAAAGCGCTACTGCGCCGCCTGCCGAAAGAAGCTGAAGCACGGTGTTATGAGCACTTTCGGGCAAGGCTCCGAAAGTGTCGACCGCAGTGTTGAATCCGTAAAATCCTTTGCCGAAAACGGGCGCTTCAATGAAGTTTGCCCATGCGGAGCGCCAAAGAGCGAACCTGCCGTTATCCGAAAGGCCTCTATCAAAGAAATCCTTGAAAAGAGCGTATATTTTATCGAAGAATATTACGGAAAATGCGGCGAAGGCCACAATTCCCACGAGAACTACGATTCTGAAAATTTTCTTTTTTTCGCCTACGAAAGAAAAAATCAAAACGCAAGC
>JAZRGJ010000200.1:0-9963 GCA_045644125.1 Eubacteriales bacterium
TGCCTTCTATTTTGGATAGGGGGCATTTTTTAATTCCGTTTTGTAAACAAAGATTGTCACCGTATGCGGCGGAAATCTCGGCAATTATTTTCTTTATTCTCGGAATGTTGTTGTTTTGGGAAACTATGAATGAAAAAAGGGCTTCCCATTCGTCTTGCTTAAGTATTGCGATGCCGCCGCCCGATTCGATAGCGGCGTGAAGCCACTCGGAGTCGGAGCGCCTTTTTATGTCCTCTTTGATTTTTTCATAGTCTGTGTCAAGGGAGAAAAACGGGCGCGCCAAAGCGTCGAAATCCTCGTCCGAAATATCGAAGAAAATGAGCTCGCCCCGCTTTCTTTGGCCAACGAAAATGAGCTTTTTCCCGACGGGAATCATATATTCCGCATATCCATCTTCCTCTTTGACAAGGCGGTGGCGGAAGCACTGACCGCACTCGAGGGTGTCCTTTAGCGAGTATTCTCCGAGCCCGTCTATGAAAAGGGCGTCTTTTTCGTTCCAAATCTTTCGTTTTCTTGTAAACATTTTGTCGTTTTCCCCTTGAAAAATGCCGTTACTTAGTGTATAATGTTAAGTGAGATAATATTTTTTTATTATTTTAATAATATTTTATCATATATATCGCAACTTTTCAAGCAATTTTATGAATCCCAAGGAGAAAAATTTTGGAACAGATCTATACAATACCCGTTGGCGAAGCCTTTGACCTCGTTGGCGAAAAGCCGGAGTGCGGATGCCCGTTTTGCGTTCTTTACAAAAAGCTTCAAAACGACGAAATCGATATAATACTCGGCGCTTCGATGATGGAGCCGGATATAAGGATCAAAACGAACAAAGAGGGCTTTTGCCTCTCTCACTACAATATAATGCTCCGCCGCAAGCGTATGCTCGGAATGGGACTTATGATGGAAAGCCATCTTAAAGAGCTTGAAAAGGCCGCTTTTTCAAAAGGGCTTTTCGGCCCGAAGCCGCAGGGCTCGCTCGCATCGCTTCTCGAGCTTGAGGGAAGCTGCTACGTGTGCGGAAGAATCAATAAAAACCTTTCCGCAATGATAGCGACGGCGGTTTATCTTTTCGATTCTGACTACGATTTCCCGAAAAGATTCAAGGGCGCGCCGTACTTCTGCTTGCCGCACTACAGAATGATGCTTGATTACGCTCAAAAGAAGCTCGGTAAGAAAAAATTCCGCGAGCTTTACGACGTGGCGTACGAGATAAACGAAAAATATCTGAAGTCGCTTGAGGGTGACGTCAGCTGGTTTTGCAAAAAATTTGACTACAGATACGACGAGGAGCCGTGGTACAACGCCAAGGACTCCGTTCAGCGTTCGATAAAATTCCTCTCGGGCGATCCGGGACTTGACGACTAGGGGGCTAACGAATGATAATTGAAAAAATCAACGTAAAAAGCTTTGGCATGATAAGGGATGCTTCCTTTGAATTTTCAAATTCCATAAACGTTATCGAGGGCAGCAACGAAGCGGGAAAAAGCACTATTGCCGCATTTATCAAGTATATGCTTTACGGCTTTGAGGCAGATGACGAAAGGGGCGGCGAGCTTCTTGAGCGCCCGAAGCGTCTTAACTGGGAAACGGGAATTGCCGAGGGCTCGATGACGGTAAGAGTTAAGGACAAAAGATACCTTATAACGAGAAGAACCGAGCGCACGGAATCCATCGGCAGACCGAGCTACAAGGAAGAAAACTCGATAATCGATCTTGAAACGGGAACGCCCGCTTTTGGCAAAATGTCAGCGGGTGAGGTGTTCTTCGGGGTTGATAAGGAGCTTTTTGAAAACACCGCTTTCGTAGGGCAGATAGGCGATTCGTCCATAAATCGAGGCTCGGTTAAGGAATCGATTGAAAATATACTTTTCTCGGGCAACGAGAGAATAAATAACCAGAGAGCCGCAGGCCGAGTTTTCGACAAAATGGAAACTCTTCTTCACAAAACTGGCGGCGGCGGAGCTATTTACGACCTTGAGAGGCGAGGCGCTGAATTCCTTGAAAGATTCACGAAATCCGACGAGGAAAACAAGCAGATTCTTTCTAAGGAAGCAAAGCTTCACGAAATTAAAACCGAGCGTGAAAAGGAAATCAAGAACGAAGAAAAGCTCGTTGAGCTTGACCGTTGCTATGAAAATATGACGATTATCCGCGCCTTTGACGAGCTTCACGAATACGAGAAAAAGGCAGACGAAAAGGCGGAGGAATACGCAAGCTTCGTTAGTAAAAACACGAGAGCGGGCTTTGCGCCCACGGGCAAATATCTCACCGAGCTCACGGTTTCCCGCCGTGGAGTTGACGACAGCTACAGAGCCCTTATCGAAAGGGAGAGCGAGTATGAAAACGCAAAGTGCGCCGTCGGAATCACACGTGAGATTGAAAATGCGATAAGCTATTCCGACACCCTCGGCGGCGAATCCGAGGTTAAGAAAAAAATAGAAACGAGAGAGCGTGACAACTTAAAGTCGATAGTATTTATGTCGCTTGCGGCGCTCGTTTTCTTGGCGTCGCTCGTTATTGAAATCGTTGCCAAGGGCGCGCTTCAGCACATAGCTTTCCGTATAGTTTTCGGCGTTTTTGCGGCGGCGGCGGTCGGATGCTCGTTCTATCTTCTTCTCCGCTTCCTCAGAAACAAAAAGGCTCTTTCGGAGCTTCAGGATAAATTTGCAACCTCAAGCCTTGAGGACCTTAAGAAAAAGCTTAACGTTATCGCCGAAGCCCGCGCAAAGCGCGATAATATGCTCGAAGCTATTGAAAACGCGCGCATAGCGGTTGAAAGAGCGAAAGAGGACTGGGCGAGAGCAAAGGAAAACCTTTCTTCGACGGTGGCGCTCTGGGGCGGTGAAATTCCCACAGAAAAGCCCAACGAATACCTCGACAAGCTTGAAGAAAAACTCCGCGCTTATCTTGACGAGGAGGCAAAGCTCCGCTCCGAAAAATGCGAGCTTGAAATCGTTGTCCGTGAGTCGAGAAAGCAGCTTGCGGGAAAGAGCGAGGTTGACATTCGAGCGCAGGTTTCACCCCTTAAGCGCAAGGTGCTCTCCGAAATCGACCACGACGGTATAATTGAGGGAATAAAAATCTGCCGTGAGAGAATAGCCGAGCTTCTTATCGAAGCCGAGGTAGTTGAAAACGAGCTTGCGGCGCTTAAGCTTCACGCAACGGACCCTGCGGCGCTCTATTCCAAAATGCAAGCAAACGACACGCTTATAAACGAGCTTCGCAGAGAATACGAGGCTCACAAGCTCGCCTACGACTCAATCATGTCTGCAAGCGAGAATCTGAGAGAGGAAATCTCACCCCGTCTTGGCGAATTCTCAACCGAGCTTATGTCGCTTATGACGGATAAAAAATACACGGCAATCGACGTAAACGACGGTCTTAAGGTAAGCTTCACCGCTCCCGACGGAGAGAAAAAATCGGTTGACTTCCTTTCGGGCGGCACACGTGACCTCACATATATTGCCGTAAGAATGGCGCTTATAGATATGCTCTATACGGAAAAGCCCCCGATTGCTTTTGACGAAAGCTTTGCTCATCAGGACAATATCCGAGCAAAATCCATGATGCGCGCGGTTGCCGCTCTTGGCGAGGAGGGACATCAGTCTTTCATTTTCACCTGCCGTCAAAGAGAGGCGGGCCTTGCTCGTGAGCTTGATAAGAAAACCGAGGTATTCAGACTCTCGCAGTCATTCGACGCCCTAACTTAATTAAGAGGAATTTAAAATGCCATACAAGAAGAGAATATTGATAGTCGGAGCTTCCAATATGGACACGACCGTTACGGTTGCCCGCTTTCCCGACAGGGGCGAAACTCTCAAGGACGAGGGCGGAATCTCGTATGCCCCCGGCCGCGGCGGAGCTAACGCCGCAATCGCCCTTGCGAAGCTTGGCGCAACGTCCGTTTTTGCGACACGCCTCGGGCACGACCTCTACGGACAGAAGCTCTATAACTACTATAAGGAGTCGGGAATCGACACCTCATTCGTCAAGGTTGACCGTGATTTTTCAACGGGGCTTTCACTCTCGGTAAGAGAGGCTGACGGCTCGGTAAGACGGGTTAATTTCCCCGGAGCTAACGAGCATTTGACGACGGACGCAATCTCCGAGGCAGTTGCCACGGCGCCCGACGCCGTTTTCATAAATTTTGAGAGCGGATTTTCCCTTGCCGCAAAGGTTGCGAAGATAGCCTCGGCAAGACGCGCGCCGATTTTCGTTGACGCGTCTCCCGCAAACGCAAATCTTGCCCTTGAGTCGCTCCCCGAAATCGAGGTTTTCACTCTTACGGACTCCGACGTTAAAAGATACACGGGAATTTCCATGACTTCCTCGCAAGACTCAATGCGCGCGGCGTTTGCCATGCGCCGCAAGGTTTCGGCAAGGTTTATCGTAATAAACCAAGGCGCAAGAGGCGCGCTTATATACGACGGCAAAAGATGCGAGATTGTAAGCCCGCAGTATTTTGAAAAGCCCGTTGACCAAAGAGCCGCAGACGAGGCTTTCTCGGCGGCGCTCGCCTCCGAATATTTCGCAGGCACGGGAATAAAGGACGCTGTCAAATTCGCCCTTTTCGCATACGGCGTTACGGCATCCCGCTTCGGAGCGGCAACCTCTCTTCCCACGAGAGAAGAGCTTATTGAGATAATAAACCGAGGCGAATAAACCAAAAGATACTAAAATAAACCGAAAGGAAACGGCAGAATGAATTACGAATTTTCCGAAATCAAGTACCCGTCGAGCGACGGTATTCACACAATTCATGCGGAAATTTATTCCCCTAAGGGAATTGCGCCCAAGGGAATCGTTGAGATTGCGCACGGCATGGTAGACTACGTTGAGCGTTATCGCCCTCTTGCCGAGTTCCTTACGAAAGAGGGATATATCCTTGCGGGTAACGACCACCTCGGCCACGGAAAAAGCGTGAATGACGAGAGTGAGCTTGGATACTTCGCAAAAAAAGGCGGCGTGGATTTCGTCATTGCCGACCTTTACGAAATGAATAAATATCTTCACGAAAAATACCCGACGCTCCCCGTAATTCTTCTCGGGCACAGTATGGGCTCGTTTATTGCGAGAATATACGCAGAGCGCCATCCGCACTCGATTTCGGGGCTTATAATTCACGGAACGGCAGGGCCAAACCCCATTTTGCCGCTCGGCCGAGCGCTTGCCGCAAGCGTTGGATTTTTCTACGGCGATAAGCACAGAAGCCGCCTTATAAAAAAGCTTTCGACGGGCGTATATAACAAAAGATTCCCGAAAGAAGAGGGAACTAACGCATGGCTTACGAGAAAAACGGAGGCCGTAATCGATAAGGATAAGGATGCGCGCGGCGGATTTTCTTTCACCGTGTCGGCATACCGTGACCTTTTCCGCTTCCTCGGAAAATCAAATTCAAAGGAATGGTTTAAAAACTACCCGAAATTTTTGCCGACGCTCGTTGTCAGCGGCGGCGACGACCCCGTGGGAAACTTCGGAAAGGGCCCGACCTACGTTTATAAAAAGCTTTTGCTTTCGGGCGCTGAAAGGGTAGAGCTTAAGCTTTACGAGGGCGCAAGACACGAGCTTTTCAACGAGCTTAATTCCGATGAAATTTTTGCGGATTTGCTTAAATGGCTAGAGGCTGTGATATGATTCGAGCGATAGCTTTAACAGGGCCTACGGCATCGGGAAAAACGAAGCTCTCCCTGGCTCTTGCCGAGGCGATTTCGGCTGAGATAATATCCCTTGACTCAATGCAAATTTACACGGGTATGGATATTGGCACGGCAAAGGCGACGGAAAGCGAGCGAAAGCGAGTTCCTCACCACCTGATTGATTTTCTCTCCCCGAAAGAAAGCTACAGCACCGAGCGCTACAGGCGCGACGCTCTTGATGCGGCAAAGGATATAGTTGAAAGAGGGAAGATTCCGCTTTTCGTCGGCGGAACGGGGCTTTATATCGATACGCTTTTAAGGGGCGAGCAGAGCGACGTGCCCGAGAGCTCGACGGAATATAGGGACAAAATTTTAAATGAACTCAAAACCCCCGAGGACGTTCACGCCCTTTGGGAAAGGCTTCTTCGGGTTGATCCCGAGAGCGCCGAAAAAATACACGAAAATAACGTGCGCCGAGTTATTCGAGCGCTCGAAATATACGATGCTACGGGAGTGCCGAAAAGCCGCCTTGACGAAATTTCAAAGGAAAAGGCGCATGACGTTGAGATACTCGTTCTAACCCTTGATTTCAACGATAGAGAAACGCTTTACAGAAGAATCGACGCAAGAGTTGACGAAATGATGAGGGATGGGCTTCTTGACGAGGTGAGCGCCCTTTACGAAGCGGGCTATCTTGACGGCGCGAGCACCGCCTCGCAAGCGATAGGCTATAAGGAGCTTCTTAACTATATTCGCGGTGAGTCGGAGCTTTCGGCTGCCGTTGAAACGCTTAAGCAATCTTCAAGGCGCTACGCAAAGCGCCAGCTCACGTGGTTTCGCCACGTTGACGCAAAAAGAATCATGATAGATACCGAGTCCGGCGAGGAAAGAGAGTTTGACGACCTGCTTGCCGAGGCTCTTGAAATCATAAAAAACAACTTTAAAGGATAAAACCATGACAGCAAACGAACTTAAGAAACAGTTAAGAGAGGGCGCTCTTCAAAAATACGGAGAGCTTTATTCCGACCTTTCACGTGAGACGGAGCGCTTTATTGCGGCAATCGATAAATTTACGGAAAGATTCGGAGAGGGAAGAGAGATTTCCGTTTTCTCCGTGCCCGGCAGAAGCGAGATTTCGGGCAACCACACCGACCATAATAACGGGTGCGTGCTTGCGGGCGCAATCGACCGTGACATTATAGCAATTGCGGCGAAAAACTGCGACGGCAAGATTCGCTTTCTCTCCGAGGGCTACCCCGAAAACGAGATTGAGCTTTCCCTCGTTGATAATCCCGATAATTTTGAAAATTACAGCTCTGCGGCTCTGATTGCGGGCATGGCAAAGGGCTTTAAGAATTTAGGCTACGCGGTGGGCGGCTTTGACGCATACGCCACCTCGGACGTGCTTAAGGGAAGCGGAATTTCTTCCTCGGCGGCTTACGAGGTTATGATAGGAAACGTTATCAACCACCTCTTTGCAGAGGGCGCCGTTGATAATAAGGAAGTTGCAAAGCTTGCGCAATTTTCCGAAAACGTCTTCTTCGGCAAGCCCTGCGGCCTTATGGACCAGATGGCGTGCGCTGTCGGCGGCTTCGTTTACATAGATTTTTGCGACAACAAAAACCCCGTCGTTGAGCCGATAGATTTTTCTCTCTCCGATGCGGGATATTCGCTTTGCATAGTCAACACGGGCGGAAATCACGCAAACCTTAACGACGATTACGCATCCGTCCCCGCTGAGATGAAGGCGGTTGCAAAGCTTTTCGGAAAAGAAACGCTTCGTGGACTTTCGGAGCGTGATATAGTTTCAAAAACCCTCGAGCTTCGTGAAAAGCTCGGCGACAGAGCGATACTCCGCGCTCTTCACTTCATAAGAGAAAACGAGAGAGTCGGAAATATCAAAAACGCGCTTCTTTCGGGCAATTTGCAAGGATTTTTCGACGGCGTTCTCGCTTCGGGCGAATCTTCGTTTAAGTATCTTCAAAACGTTTACACCACGAAAAACGTCGGCGAGCAGGGGCTCTCCCTGGCTCTCGCAGTAAGCGAGGGCTACCTTGCGGATAAGGGCGGCGCATGGCGCGTGCACGGCGGCGGATTTGCAGGCACTATCCAGGCTTTCGTTAAAAACTCCGAGCTTGACGGCTACGTTAAGCTTCTCGACTCCGTTTTCGGTGAGGGCGCAACGATGAAGCTTCGCATAAGAGGCGTCGGAGCAACTAAACTGTTTTAATAACTGTCCATTTTAATGGACTTCCGATAGGATATAATAATCACAACAAGAAAAAAGGAGAATTTAAAATGGCAGCAAAAAAGGCAGCGGCTGAAAAGGCCGCAAAGGTTGAAGTTTCAGATAAAAAAGCGGCGCTTGAGTCCGTTATGGCAAGAATTGAAAGAGAATGTGGAAAAGGCTCTATTATGCGCCTTGGCGAAAACACGTCAATGAACGTGTCTGCGGTTTCCACGGGCTCTTTGTCCCTTGACTTTGCCCTTGGCGTAGGAGGTATTCCGAGAGGAAGAATAACCGAGATATACGGCCCTGAGTCTTCGGGTAAAACCACTATTGCGCTTCACGTTGTTGCGGAAGTGCAGAAAGCGGGCGGCGAGGCGGCTTTCATTGATGCGGAGCATGCGCTCGATCCCCAGTACGCAAAGAAAATCGGCGTTGACATAAATAATCTTCTCGTTTCTCAGCCCGACTGCGGCGAGCAGGCTCTTGAAATCGCTGAAACCCTCGTAAATTCGGGCGCAATCGACGTTATAGTTATCGACTCGGTTGCGGCTCTCGTTCCCCGTCAGGAAATCGAGGGCGATATGGGCGCATCTCACGTAGGCGTTCAGGCTCGTCTTATGTCGCAGGCTATGAGAAAGCTTTCGGGCTCTATCGCAAAGTCTAACTGTATCGTAATCTTCACAAACCAGCTTCGTGAAAAGGTTGGCGTTATGTACGGAAACCCCGAGGTTACGACGGGCGGCCGCGCGCTTAAGTTCTACGCTTCCGTGCGTATTGACGTAAGAAAGGGCGAGGTGCTTAAAAACGGCGCTGAAGTTTACGGCGCTCACACCAAGTGCAAGGTTGTTAAAAACAAGGTTGCTCCCCCCTTCAAAACCGCAGAATTTGATATTCTTTACGGCTCGGGAATCTCAAAGTCCACCGAGATTATAGATATGGCAATCCAGCTTGAAATAATTGAAAAGAGCGGCGCTTGGTTCTATTACGACGGCGACAGACTCGGACAGGGTAAAGAAAACGTAAGAAAATACCTTGAAACCGACAAGGAGCTTATGACGAAGCTTGAAGCTCTCGTAAGAGAAAAGGTTCAAAATATAGAAGCTTCGGGCGAGGCGGCTCTCTCGGACGACGATTTTGAAATCGAGGATTTCGACGAAGAGCTTTGATTAAACGCTCGCTCGTAATCAGTTGTCGTTCTGAAAAGCAGAATTCATAACTCTGATTTGCAAAGCTAATTGAATGGAATTTTTATGTTTATCAAATCAATAAAAAACGCAAACGTCAAGGGCTATTTGAAGCTTCTTGTTGACACGGGTGCGGGGGAAACGTGGCTTTTGCTCTCCGAGGGGCAGTATGATTCTTTAGGACGGCCCGCCCCGTGTGAAGAAATCTCGGAAGAGGATTTCCGCGCCGCCGAGCGTGGCGACGAATATAACAGAGCGAAGAAAAAAGCCCTTAATATACTTTCATTCGGTGACAACAGCGAGCGTGAGCTCGGGCTTAAGCTATCCCGCGCCGGCATCTCACGAGCAACGAGAGAGCGCGTTATTTCCGAAATGAAAAATCTCGGCTACGTTGACGAAGAGCGCCAGCTCTTAAGATTGATTGAAAACGAGGCAAACGCAAAGCTCCGAGGCCCGAAAAAAATAATTGCGCATCTTTCCGCTAAAGGCTACGCCCCCGAAAAAGTCAAATCGGCGCTCCGCCGCCTCGAAATCGAGAAAAAAATAAACTTTGAGGAAAATAAAAAAACGCTCCTCTCCGACGCAACAAGCCCCGACGAGAAGCGAAAGATTTTATATAAGAACGGATTTTAGATGCGAAATGGCAACAAGTTGCCCTTAAATACTTTTGCTTCCGCAAAAGCATAAGAATCCAAAGATAAGTATGCCCACGCAAATTTTGCGTGGGCTTTTCGTGTTCACGAAGTGAGGCGTACAGGAGTACGTCGAGAGGGAGAAAACGGAAAAAGAAAACGAAATTTTAATAATATTCGAAGAAAACCGCAAGGTTTTCAACATTATGAAAAAATAAATCAGCACAAAGAAAAGGTGGGGCGCAAATTACCCCCCCTTAAAATATTCATTTCGTTTT
>JAZRGJ010000201.1:0-5169 GCA_045644125.1 Eubacteriales bacterium
AAGGACCGTAGCCGAAGTATCTTACGTCTTCGCATCCCTCGGGCATAGAAAGCTTAAAGCCGAAGCGAGGAAGGTACGGAAGATTTCTTGTAAACTTTGCGTCGCAATCAATAGAGATTCTGTCGTCAAAGCTATACTTAAGCGTCATGGTAACGATAGGAGCGCAAGACTTAGGGGCGACTATAATATCAGAGGTTACAACGACTCCGTTTTCTGTTTTTTCTGCCTTGGAATTCGTGCAGAAGCTCTCTGCTTTGTCGTAGTTTACAAGTTTTTTCGTCCACTCAAGCTTAACTCTTCTGTCATTATCCGTCGGAGCGCGCCAAATTGTAGGAGTTACAGGAGAGGTGAGCATTTCCTTGCCGTTTGACTTGATGCTCTCGATAAGTCCCGAGTCATAGCCTATTCTTACGACGCTTTCGCCAAAGCTTACCACGTAAGCCGAAGAATCGCTATCAAGCGTTGCTCCGCAAGATTTAACTTCTCTTACGGCAATATCGTCGGAAATTATAAACTGCTCGCTTCCGACCTCGTAGCCGGATTCTGCCCAAGGAGTTGCGCAGTTTTGTCTTAACGACACGTTAAGCGCGGTAAATTCCTTTGCCTCTATATTGATTTTATAGCTCTTCGTTTTAAGGGGAGCGATATTTGCAGCGCCAAGACAAGCGCTTTCTACTACCTCTCCGTTTCTCTCAACCGTATAGTAAACGTTGAGGTCGGAAAGATTTTCGAAATAGCGAAGGCTTTTTATCTTAAGCGTGCCGTTCTCGTAGCTTAAGCGGAAAGGCTTATAAACCTCTTTTGCTTCAAGGAAGCCCGTGTGAGGGCGTCTGTCGGGATAAAGAAGTCCGTCAACGCAGAATTCTGCAGAGTGAGGGAACTCACCATTGTCGCCGCCGTAAAGATATTCGGGCTTGATATAAGGATATTCACCCTTTACTGCCGCGTGGTCGAGAAGCTCCCATATACAGCCGCCGAAGAATTTATCGTTACTGTAAATCGTATCCCAATAAGCCTTAAGGTCACCGGGGCCGTTGCCCATTGCGTGAGAATATTCGCAAAGGAAGAAGGGCTTCGGAAGCTTTGCGTAAACGCGCTTCATTTCGTCAATGTCTACGTACATTCTGTTTTCAATATCGCAGAATTCACGAAGGTGCTCGGGCGTATACGCATTGTATCTCGGTCCCCATTCTTTAAAAAGGCCAATAGATATATTTTGAGCTATTCTCGTTTCGTCCTCCGAGGTAACGAGGCGCGAGCCGTCACGGTTTTTATAGTACTGAAGCATTTTTCTGTGGTTCATACCGGCGCCGCTTTCGTTACCAACGCTCCACATAACTATGGATGCGTGGTTCTTGTCGCGCTCGAGCATTCTTTCTGCTCTGTCAAGGTATGCCTCCTCCCATTCGGGATTATTGGTAAGGGGATGGTCGGACATTCCGTTCGTTCTTATGCCGTGACACTCAAGGTCTGCCTCGTCGCAAACGTAAAGTCCGTATACGTCGCAAAGCTCAAGGAAACGGGGATCGTTAGGATAGTGGCTCGTTCTTACGAAGTTCACGTTGTGTTGCTTCATAAGCATAACGTCGCGCTTCATATGCTCCATAGGAGTTGCGTGGCCAAGGTAAGGGTGGCTATCGTGGCGGTTTACGCCTCTTGCCTTCACCTTCATGCCGTTAATATAAACAACGGCATTCTTTATCTCGATTTTCTTGATACCGAAAGGAATTCTTACGTATTCACTGCCTGCCTTGATTTCAAGGTAGTAAAGAGTGGGTTTTTCCGCACTCCAGAGCGACGGATTTTTAATCGTCGTAAGCTCTACGGTTTCGGTTCCCGAAATACTTGCGTTTTTAGCGCAAAGCTCGCCGCAACAGGCGGAAACAACTTTGATTTCCGCATCAAGCTTTCCGTTTGTCGCAAGCTCAACTCTTACGTCGGCACTTGAGAAATCCTCGCTAAGCTCGTATCTTACGAAAACGTCGTTGATTCTGACTTTATCACGTCTGAGAAGGTAAACCTCACGGAAAATACCTGAAGAACGGAACATATCCTGGTCCTCAAGATAAGAGCCGTCGCACCACTTAAGAACGAGCACTCTTATAAGGTTTTCGCCCGCCTTTACGTAGTCCGTTACGTTAAACTCGCTCGTCATATGGCTTACCTGGCTGTAGCCCACGAACTTATTATTGATATAAAGGTAGAAGCAAGAATCCACACCCTCGAAGTTAAGCATTATATCCTTGCCGGAAAGCTCGTCTTCCGTGAGCGTAAAGCTTCTCGAGTAAAGTCCCGCAGGGTTTTCGGCGGGCACGTGAGGAGGATTGTTCGGGAATGGATATCCTTGATTCGAATACTGAATCTTATCGTAATTTCTGCCAAAAGCGTGCTGCCAGTTCATCGGCACGTCAAGCTTCTCAAAAAATTCAACCTCACCCGTAGGACAGGGAACGTCCGTTACGGATTTGTAGAAATTAAAATCCCATTCACCTATCAAGGTTTTAAAATATTCCGAGTATTCGCGCACGCCGTCGCGCGCATCGCTTTCGTTTGAAAACGGAACGAAATAAGCTCTCGGCTTCTCGCAATTTATATGCAAAGTTTTGAGGTCCTTGTGATAATCGTAAATTCCGTGTGGCATTGTTTTTCTCCTATTATTTTCTGTATTCTTTGAAAGGAAGTATATTACCCGTAAACACGGGTTTGATAAAGAAATTAAACTTAATATCTTCTTCCGAAATTCTATATTGCTCTGCAAGCTCGGGGCCGCAGGAAGCAGAGCCGATACCGCTCGTTCTGTAGTCTATGATAACGGTGGTATCACGCTCGGGCACAAGCTCGAAATCGTGCTTAAATCCCGTTAAATATTCGGGTGAGAAGTGAGATACCGACAGCGAGAAGCTCTCTGCCGAGAAATAAAGTCCGTGACCTGCAACGCTCGTAACGTCTGCCCACTTGCATCCGTGGTGCGCCGAGTTTTCCTGAGGTCTTACGTAGTGCTCGAAATTCTCTGTTGCTGTAGTTCTGAAAAGTCCCATTCTTGATGCGAGGCGCTTATCTTCATAAGACTCGTACGGGCCGTAGCCGAAGTATCTTACGTCTTCGCTGCCCTCGGGCATCGTCATCTTGAAGCCAAATCTGGGAAGATAAGGAAGATTTCCTCTTAATTTCGCGTCGCAGTCAATGCCTATTCTATCGTCGAAAGTATAAGTGAGGTTCATTTCTATCATAGGCTTTGCAAGGTTAATACCAACGTAGCCGTTTACGTAAAGAATAGCCTTGCCGTCACGAAGCTCCGCTTTAGTTGAACGGCAGAAGAATTTCGCAATATCAAAATTCTTACCGTTCGCTTCCCATTGCAAACGAATTTTTCTGTCGTTATCAGTAGGCGCGCGCCAGATAGTAGGCGCTACGGGTGACGTGAGCATTTCCTTGCCGTTTGAATTGATACTCTCAATAAGTCCCGAAGCATAGCCGACTCTTACCGTAGTTTCACCGAAGGTAATCACGTGAGACGTCTTTTCTGCGGAAAGCTTAACGCAAGCTTCTTTAACGGGCGCTACGGAAAGCGCATCGGATATAATGAATTGCTCGCTTCCAACCTCGTAGCCTGCGTCTTCCCAAGCGGTTTCAGAATTCTGACGAAGCGAAACGTTAAGAGTTGTATATTCTTTTGCTTCTATAGAGATTTTAAAGCTCTTGGATTTTTTTGGCGCAATATTTGCAGCGCCAAGGCAAGCGCTTTCTATAACTTCACCGTTTCTTTCGACGGTGTAGAATACGCTGAGGTCGGAAAGGCTTGTGAAATTGCGAAGGTTCTTTATCTTAAGAACTCCGTTTTCATAGATGGCGCGGAACGGTTTATAAGCTTGTTTAACCTCTAAAAGACCTGTATGAGGGCGTCTGTCGGGGTAAACCAATCCGTCAACGCAGAATGCGCCGAAGTGCGGGAACTCGCCGTGGTCTCCGCCATAGAGATATTCGGGGCTTGCGTAAGGATTGTCACCCTTGACTGCCGCGTGGTCGGTAAACTCCCACACGCAGCCGCCGAAGAAATTATCGTACTTGTAAATTAAATCCCAATATGCTTTGAGGTCGCCGGGGCCGTTGCCCATTGCGTGACAGTACTCGCACATAAAGAACGGAAGCCCAAGCTTTAAGTGATAATTTTCGGTTATATTAAGGTCGGGATACATTGCGCTCTGCACGTCGATATAAGAGCGGTAGTAATCCGTATTTGTGTTTTTCGCTTCCGGGGTAAGTGAGTTATATATCCAGGCGGTTTTGTTATCTATCGCGGTTGCGATTTTTGATTCATCGTCAACGAGAAGTATTCTCGAGCCGTCGCGGCGTCTGAAATATTCCGCCATAGCCTTATGGTTCACACCTGCTCCGCTTTCGTTGCCAACGCTCCACATAATTACGGATGCGTGGTTCTTATCACGCTCAAGCATTCTCTCTGCTCTGTCAAGATAGGTTTCTTCCCATTCGGGATTGTTTGAGAACATATTGTTGGTGTGATATATATGCGAGCCGTGGCACTCAAGATCCGCCTCGTCGCAGACGTAAAGTCCGTATACGTCGCAAAGCTCAAGGAATCTGGGATCATTCGGATAATGGCTGGTTCTCACCATATTAACGTTATGGCGCTTCATTATCATAATGTCACGCTTCATATGCTCCATGGGAGTTGCGTGGCCAAGGTAGGGGTGGCTGTCGTGGCGGTTTACGCCTCTTGCCTTTACCTTTTCACCGTTTATATATACAATCGCATTCTTGATTTCGATTTTCTTAATACCGAAAGGAATTCTTATGTATTCACTTCCGCTCTTTACTTCAAGGTAATAAAGCGTGGGAGTTTCGGAGCTCCAGAGCGACGGATTTTTAATCGTCGTAAGCTCCACCGTTTCAACTCCGTTAACGCTCGTATTTTTCTTTGAAAGCTCGTCGCCGCAGGCGGAAACGATTTTAATTTCGGATTCAAGCGCGCCGTTTGTCGCAAGCTCAACTCTTACGTCGGCGCTTGAGAAATCCTCGCTCAAGTCGTATCTTACGAAAACGTCGTTAACTCTTATCTTATCTCTGCGAAGAATGTAGACCTCACGGAAAATACCTGAAGAACGGAACATATCCTGGTCCTCAAAATACGTGCCGTCGCACCACTTAAGA
>JAZRGJ010000202.1:0-2600 GCA_045644125.1 Eubacteriales bacterium
CAGCTTGCATTTTCTTTGCCGATTACGGTCTTATCGTAGTATTCGTTAACTTCGCCGGGAGTTTTTTCGTAAAGAAGCTTTATCGAGCCCTCAAGATAGTCTTCCATTTCATCAACGTAGTCGGAGTTGTTGTTTTCTTCGTCTTTATAGACGAGAGTGTTGGGAGAAGCGTAGCCGATATATGAAGCGTTTGCCGTTGCAATTTCTTCGGAGAGCATAAAGTTTATATACTCTTTTGCAATATCGGGTTGCTTTGAGGACTTCGGAATACACATAGCGTCAACGAAATAGTTAACGCCCTCGCGAGGATAATAGAATCCAAGCTCAACTGAACCCTCCGTTGCGGCCATCGTAATATAGTCGCCAACGAAATACGGAGCAATGAGAGCGGAGCCCGAGGTCATTTTGTCGAATATTTCGTCGTTAACGTAGCCTTGAAGAAGCGGTTTTTGTTCTTTCAAGAGCTCAAGCGCATCATCCCAAACCTTAGGATCGGTTGAGTTAACGTCAGCGCCTTTCCAATACATAGCCGTTGCGAATGCGTCGCGCGGGTTGTTGAACTGAAGAATTTTTCCGGCATATTTTTCATTCCAGAGAATTCCCCAGCTATTTTCCTTGAGGTCTTCCTCCGAAACGAGCTCCTTATTGTATATTATACCCATCATACCGTAAGTATAAGGAACGGAATAGGAATTTTCGGGATCGTAGGGCAAATTCTTGAAATCGTCGCCGATAAATACGTAATTGGGAATGTCCTTTTCAACGTCAAACTTCAAAAGCAAATCCTCCGCAATAAGCTTTTCTATCATATAGTCGGAGGGGATAACTACGTCGTATGAAACTGCGCTGTTATCAAGCTTTGAGAAAAGGTCTTCGTTCGTTGCGTAGGTCGAATAATTTACCTTAACGTGTTTTCCGTATTTTTCGAAATAATATTTCTCAAATTCAGCGTTAACGTCCAGCGATTCCTCGCTTCCGTCGGAAATATATTCGCCCCAGTTGTAAACGTTGAGGGTGAGCGTTTCGTCTTTATTTGAAACGCCAACGGTAAATGAACCGATAATAATTGAGGTGATAAGCACCAAAGCCAAGCCGAGCGAAACGAGAGTTGCGATTTTTCTCTTTCTGCTGTTGCTCTTTTTCTTCTTGTCGCTTTTAAGGTTGGAGATGAGAAGAAGAACGAAAATAGTAACTATAATTATAGTTGAAAGCGCATACATATCCGGCTTAACCTTTTTCTTCGTCATAGAGTAGATGAGAAGAGGCAAGGTCTGGAAGTTAGGCGGCGCTATGAAGTACGATATAACGAAATCGTCAAGTGAGAGGGTAAACGCCATAACGAGTCCCGAAAGAACCGCAGACATAATGTTGGGAAGCTTAACCTTGAAGAATGCCTTTATGGGTGTGCAACCAAGGTCGAGCGCGGCTTCGGTAAGCGTCGGGCCAAGCTCCGTTATTCTCGGAAGAACGGAGAGGATAACGTAGGGCAAACAGAAGGTCGTATGCGCAATAAGCATAGCGATAAATCCGATGTCACCGTAATCGCCGATCTTGAAAATGACCATTACAGCCGCAAAGAAAAGCATCATGGACATACCCGTAACAATATCGGGGTTCATCATGGGGATGTTGGTAACGGAGTTTACAGACGCCTTTAAGTATTTGTTTTTCATCTTGTAAATTCCCTCGGCGGCGGCAGTACCGATAACCGTTGCCAAAACTGCGGAGAGAACTGCAAGAACGAGAGTGTTTCTGAGGGCGGTGAAAGCCTCGGCGGAGCTGAAAAGCGCACGGTACCAGCGCAGGTTGAAGCCTTCGAACACGGCCGTACTCTCGGAAGCGTTGAAAGAGAAGAGAATTAGGGTTAAAATCGGAATGTAAAGTATTCCGAAAATCAAGCAAAGATAGATACGTGAGGTATATTTCATACTATGATACCTCCGTCCTCGTCGGAAAACTTATTCATAACCGTAATTGAGATAAGAATAAGAACCATCATAACGAGAGAAATTGCCGCGCCGACGTTCAAAGCTCCGGTAACGAACTGTCTTTCAATAGTGTCACCGATAACCTCAAACGTTCCGCCGCCAAGCTTTTGCGATATGTAGAACGTGCTTATAGAGGGAACGAGAACCATGGTAACGCCGGAGATTATTCCCGACATTGAAAGGGGAAGAATAACCTTAGTGAGCGTTACGATCGGGCTTGCGCCAAGGTCGCTCGCCGCTTCCCACATATTTTTGTCGATTTTTGATACGCAAGTATAAATCGGAAGAACCATATAAGGCAAAAAGTCGTAAACCATACCGAGAATTACTGCACCGGATGTGCCAATAATCTTGACTCTGCCGATACCGATCATCTCGAACAGTGAGTTGAGAAGACCGCCATTGTCGAGGATAGCCATAAGGGAGTATGTTCTGATAAGTAGGCTGATCCACATAGGAAGCATAAGAAGCACCACGAGAATCTTCTGAGTGGACGGCTTGCACTGGGAAATGAAGAACGCGAGAGGGTATCCGATAATAAGGCAGATAACCGTTGCGATGAGTGCAAAGCAAACGGACAGCACGAAGATATGTGTGTAGCTTGAAAGCAGA
>JAZRGJ010000203.1:0-7869 GCA_045644125.1 Eubacteriales bacterium
TGTTACGGCTAAAGAAATAATTAAAAAAATAAGGAGAACACCATGAAAAAAATTTTGGCATTAGCTCTCGTTCTCGTTCTTGCTCTCACCGTTTTCGTAGGATGCGGCAAAAAGAACAACGATAGCGACAAAAACGAGGAAAAGACTTACTCACTCGCTACCGGCGTAGTAGTAACTCCCACCCTTTCAAGCTCCAAGCTCTCTCTTACCGTTGCAAGCATCGTTACCGACGATAGCGGTAAAATAGTTCTTGCAAGACTTGACTGCGTTGAGTATTCCGCATACAACAACGGCGCTCTCGTAGAGACCGCTCCCGTATCCAAGGTTGCTCAGGGCGAAAATTACGACCCCAACAACTACATGCCCGCAGGCGACTGGTACAAGCAGGCAGCTGCTCTTGAGGCTTACGTAGTTGGTAAAACTCAGGCTGAAGTTGCTGCTATCGCGCTTGAAGGCGGCAAGGTTACCGACGCTGATCTTAAGGCTTCTTGCTCTATCGCTGTAACCGATCTTCTTAAGGCTATTGACAATGCATTCAAGAGCCAGTACAAGACGAGCTTCAAATCCGAGGAAACTGCATTCACCGCAGCTATTTCCACTGTTGGCAAGATTTCCATTACCGAAAACGAAACTTCCGTTGACGTTAAGTATTCCGCAACCTTCTCTACCGCAGTTCTTGCTGACGGCAAGGTTGTTGCTGCAATTCTTGACACCGCTGAGCCCACTCTCAAGGGCGTTATCGCAGAAGATGGCGCTGAAACCGTAGACTACAAGGGTTCAAAGCGTGAACAGGGCGAAGATTACGACCCCAACAACTACATGGCAGCAGGCGACTGGTACAAGCAGGCTGACGCTTACGCTGCAAGCGCAGTTGGTAAAACCGCAAGCGACATCGCAACTCTCGCTACCGAGGGCGTTGCAGGTTGCACCATCGCAGTTGCCGACTACAAAGCAGGCATTGAAGCTGCTGTTAAATCTGCAAGATAATTAAGCCGACAAGGCAATTTTCAGGGCGGTATCGTTTGATGCCGTCCTGCTTTTTGGTAATGTTTCTCCTTTTTAATCCCAACGCTAACGATCAAGGTGCTTAAATTATGAAAATAAAAAGCCTTTTGTGCCTAATTTTATGCGTGGCACTTTCCCTTGCGGCTCTTAGCTCCTGCTCCCTCAAAACGAAAGAGGAAGAACCGCAAACGCAAGCAATCTCATATTACGATTTTTTCGACACGGTATCGGTTGTAATGTCGTATAAAGGCGATAGCGCAGAGGAATTTTCCGAAAACTCCGAAGCGGCAGCCGCGCTTCTGCGTGAATACCACAAGCTTTTTGATATTTACTATGAGTACGAGGGCGTAAACAACCTCAAAACGATAAATAAAAATGCGGGCAAAGAGCCCGTTAAGGTAGACGGAAAGCTCATCGACTTTCTCATTTACTGTAAAGAAATATATACTCTGACAAACGGAAAAACCAATATCGCAATGGGCTCGGTGCTTAAGCTTTGGCACGACGAGCGAGAAAGGGGATCGGATTTCCCCGAAACTGCGAAGCTCCCCGACAGCGATGCGCTTCTTGAAGCAAGCAAGCATACGGACATAAACAGCCTTATAATCGACAAAGAGGCGGGTACCGTGTTAATTTCCGACCCGAAAATGCAGCTTGACGTCGGCGCTATCGGCAAGGGCTACGCCACGGAAAAAGCCGCAGAGCTTCTTGAGGAAATGGGCGTTGACGCTTACGTTCTTAATATCGGCGGCAACATACGCGCGATAGGCTCGAAAACGAACGGCGACGGCTGGTTAACGGGTATAACGAATCCCGACAGGCTCTCAAGCCAATCCTTCGTTTGCAAAATTGAAATCGAAAACACCTCCTTGGTAACCTCCGGCAACTACGAAAGATATTACGTTGTGGACGGCAAGAATTACCACCATATAATCGACCCCGAAACTCTTATGCCTGCGGAGCATTTCGCATCGGTTTCGGTGCTTGTTGAAAACAGCGCTCTTGCAGATGCTCTCTCAACTGCTCTTTTCTGCATGAGCTACGAGGACGGACTTGCGCTTGCGATGAAAACGGGCGCTGAAATCATATGGGTAAGAGAAAACGGCGACGTTCTGACCACGGACGGCGTCAAATTTGTCGAAGATTAGCTTTAAAGTATTTTATTACCTCTTGACATACGCGCTAAAATAATATATAATTAAGTCGTATTTATACAATTTACTCAAAAATCTAAGCCAATTGTTGTGAATATCGTTAAAAAAGTAACAAAATTGCGCTTTGAAAATCAACTTAGAAGGAAAGACTTATGTTCAGGTTTTTAGGAAAAATTCATCTTCCTCACCGCAAAAACACAGCCTCGATGCCTGCCGTCAGAATGACGCCTCCCATGGAAGTGCTTCTTCCCGTAGAGCAGCACATCGGCGCGGCAACGACTCCCGTCGTTAAAGTGGGCGACTTGGTTAAAGTAGGACAGCTCGTAGCATCCGCTCCCTGCTCCGTTTCATCGCCCATCTATTCGTCTGTGTCCGGTAAGGTTACGAAAATTGATACCACTCTTCGCTCAAACGGAAAGAAAGTTCTCGCAATCAGAATTGAAAGCGACGGGCTTATGACTCCTTGCGAAGATTTGACTCCCCCCGACGTGCACGACCTTGATTCATTTCTTGCGGCAGTGCTCAAATCCGGTGTCGTAGGACTTGGCGGCGCAGGATTTCCGACAGCGGCAAAGCTTGAGGGAGCGAAGAAGGGCGTAATACACACCGTAATACTCAACGGTGCGGAATGTGAGCCTTATCTCACCGCCGACGCGCGCACGATGATCGACGACGCAGATCTTATAAAGTACGGCATCGAGCTTTTGGAAAAGTTTATGCCCGACGTAAAGAATTACTTTATAGGAATTGAGGCTAACAAGCCGGAATGCATAGACAAAATGAACGAAATCTTTGCATCCGACGAAGCCGTTACGGTCAAGAAGCTCCCCGCACGCTATCCCCAGGGCGCAGAAAAGGTGCTTATCCGCAACATCACGGGCGCCGTAGTTCCTTTCGGTAAATTCCCTGCCGACATCGGCGTTCTCGTTATGAACGTTACCACTCTTGCGAAAATCGCAAGCTACATAAAAACCGGTATGCCCCTCGTTGAAAAATGCGTTACCGTTGACGGAAGCGCAATCAAAGAGCCGAAGAACGTTATCGTTCCCATCGGAAGCTCCATACGTGACGTCGTAGAATTTGCGGGCGGATTCACCGATGACGTAGGAAAAGTGATTCTCGGCGGACCTATGACGGGATTTGCGGCGTATTCACTTGACGAGCCCGTGATAAAAACGACCGGCGCTATAATAGCTTTTTCGAAAAAGGACTCCGTCCACTTAAAAACCACGGCTTGTATTCATTGCGGCAAATGCGTTGAAGCTTGCCCCCATCTTCTCACTCCCACGGCATTCACCAAGGCGCTTGATATTGCCGGCGAGGATGAGAGAATGGCAACGCTTGACAAGCTTGGCATCTCAATCTGCGTAGAATGCGGATGCTGCTCGTACGTTTGCCCTGCAAACCGTCCTCTTATGGAAAACAACAGAGTTGCAAAAAGCTCGCTTAAGAGCTATAAGGCAGCGAAAAAAGATTTAAAGTAAAGGAGATTATCGCATGGATAAGTTAATAGTATCTACTTCCCCCCATATACGTACGAAAATCTCCACACAGAATATAATGAGGGACGTTCTTATCGCCCTCTCGCCTGCCGCTGTAGCCGGCGTGGTGTTTTTCGGACTCAAAGCGCTTCTCGTGATGGCAGTTTGCGTTGCTTCTGCGGTCGTTTCGGAGTTTGTATTCAATTTGATAGTTAAGAAAGAGCAAACCGTTATGGATCTTTCCGCAGCGGTAACCGGTCTTATTCTCGCTCTTTCTCTTCCCGCAAAAGCAGAGCTTTGGCAATGCGCCTTAGGCTCGGCGTTCGCTATTATCGTAGTAAAGTGCCTTTTCGGCGGCATCGGATGCAATTTCGCTAACCCCGCCGTAACCGCAAGAGTAATGTTGCTCGCATCGTTTACAGCCATCGGCGGCGGCTCGGCGACGAACTTTGCAAATCCCGACCTCGTCGCAAGCGCAACTCCTCTTGAAATACTTAAGACGGAAGACCACACCGCTCTCCCCTCTCTTCTCGATATGTTCCTCGGCAACCGCGCCGGCGCTATCGGAGAAACCTGCGCTATAGCTCTTATACTCGGCTTCGTTTATCTCGTAGCTCGCAAGGTTATAAACTGGGAAATCCCCGTTATTTTCGCAGGCTCAACCTTTATTCTTTCATTCATCGTTGAAAAGAGCTTTAATTTGGCTCTTTATCAGCTTCTCGGCGGCGGACTTCTTATCGGCGCAATCTTTATGGCGACCGACTACGTAACAAGCCCCATAAACAGACTCGGAAAAATGGTGTTTGCGCTTGGTTGCGGTATTCTCACTTTCGTTTTCCGTTACTTCAGCTCGATGCCCGAGGGAGCTTCATACGCAATACTCATAATGAATATTCTCTCCCCCTACATTGAAAAGCTTTGCGCAAAAAAACCGCTTGGAATGGGAGGACACGCATAATGACGAAGAAAAATCTTATGCCCTCAATCGTTCTTGCGGCAATATGCATTGCGGCAGCTCTTCTTCTTTCCGCAATCAATCTTTTCACAGCCCCCGAAATTGCAAAAAGAGAAAACGAGAAAGCATTCGAGGCTCTTGCCGAGGTGCTTCCCGACGGCGCAAACTTCAAGCAAATAACGCTTGACGAAAAATATCCCAAAAACGTAACGGAAGCTTATTCCGCTGACGGCGGATTCGTTTTCCGCGCTACCGGCTCCGGCGGTAAAAACGGCGATATAGTCGTTATGGTAGGCGTTAGCGCTGACGGCAAGATCGTTGGCACTAAAGTAATTACCACGGCCGAAACTCCCGGCTATGCCGAGCCCGTTTACACGGCGGCGCAAGGTACGGACGGTAAATACGCAGGCCAGACGCTTGAAAGCTTTGAGCCCGTTATCATAGGCGGATCGACTATGACTTCGAAAGCTTATGCAAACGCAATCGAAGCTGCTCTTAAGGCTTACGTTGTAGCAAACGGCGGAAGCGTTGAAAACAGAACTCCCGAAGAAATTCTTCAGGATAACTGCAATTTGGCTCTCGGCACCGAGGGTGTAAAATTCACAAAATGGTTCGCAACCGTTGCTATCAGCGGAGTTGACGCAGTATATGAATCCTCCGAAGGAAGAGTATACGTTATCGGCGACGCTTTCGTCGGCGTTGACAACAATGCGATGATAACCACCGAAGATGCATCGGAAGAAAACAAAAATGCGGCAATCCTTGCCAACGACACGATAGACAGAGCGACTCTTTCGGAAGTAGAGAAGCCCGGCGGCGCAAGCAGAACCATCAAAAAGATTTATAAAACCGAAGGCGGAAACTACGTATTTGAAATCTCCACGACGGGATACGAGCACGGCCATGGCGAGCTCGTTATCAAGGTTTCCATTTCCGCAGACGGCAAAATAATTGACTGCCTTACCGTAAGTCACGGTGAATCAAGAGGCTACGGCGACAAGTGCGCTACCGAAGAGTACTATGAATCTTGGCGTGGAACAAGCGCCGGCGACGTAGTAATAAGCTCATCTCCCGTAACCGGTGAAACAACTGATCCCGGAGCAATTTCCGGCGCAACCCAGACCTCAAACGGATACCAGAAAGCCATCAAGGCGGCGTTTGCGGCATTTGAACTTTTGACAGGAGGAAATGAATAATGAATGAAAATAAAAGATTAAGTATCCTCCTCAAAGGCATAATATATGAGAACCCCGTTCTCATTCTCGTCCTCGGCACCTGTCCCGCGCTCGGAGCGTCAACCTCTATGTTCCAGGCTGTTTCGATGGGACTTGCGGCAACCGTAGTTCTTATTTGCTCAAACTTTTTCGTTTCACTTCTCAGAAACGTGATTCCCGACACGGTAAGAATTCCCTGCTATATCGTTAATATAGCAACTTTCGTTACTGCGGTAAGTATGCTTCTTCAAGCATTCGTCGAGCCCGTTTTCAATATTCTCGGCAACTGGCTTGCCTTGATTACCGTTAACTGTATCGTTCTTGGCAGAGCTGAAATGTTCGCAAGAAAGAACAAGCCCCTCGATTCCGCTCTTGACGGACTTGGAATGGGACTTGGATTCCTCGTCGCCCTTCTTCTTATGGCAACGATACGTGAAGTTTTCGGCGCCGGAACTATTCTTTCCGGTATGTCAGACTTCGGAATCGAAGCGATAAAAATTCCTTTAATCTACGACATCAGAATTCCCATTCTTACCGAAGCCGCAGGCGGCTTCCTCGTATACGGTATTCTTATCGCCGTAATGGCTAAGCTCACGGAGAAAAAAGGTGGACTTAAGCGCAAGGATTTCTCCTGCGAAGGATGCCCCTCCGCAAGCATATGCAACAAAACCTCTTGCCCCGAACACGCAGAGCTTGTGAACGAAGAAAAGGAGGTGTCGGACAATGCCTGAACTTCTTACCATACTTCTTGCGGGTATGCTTACCGACAACTACGTTCTTTCAAGAACTACCGGTATCTGCCCCTTCCTCGGAGTTTCAAAGAAATTCCAGCAGGCCTTGGGAATGAGCCTTGCGGTTATCTTCGTTATACTTTTTGCAACCGCGGCAACCTGGCCCATTTACACCTACCTTCTCGTAAAATTCGAACTTACTTATCTTAAGACTATCGTATTCATTCTCGTAATCGCATCGCTCGTGCAATTCGTTGAGATCGTTCTCAAGAAATTCATTCCTCCGCTTTATAAATCTCTCGGAGTTTATCTTCCTCTTATCACCACTAACTGTATCGTTCTCGGTATAACGGAAGAAAATATTAAAGCAAGCCCTGCGCGCGATTTTCTTACCTCTATGACGGCATCTCTCGGCGTTGGTATCGGCTTCCTTATCGCTATGATTTTGTTTGCCGGCGTTCGCGCGAGAATCGAAAATTGCCCTGCGCCCAAGTCCTTTAAGGGAATTCCGATCACTCTCGTTGCTGCCGCTATCGTTGCATTAGCATTCGGCGGCTTCAAGTCAATCGGTATTTAAGGAGGTGCGACATGCCAATTTTAATTCCAACTATTATTCTTTTTGCCGTATCACTCATCTGCGGCGTGATTCTCACGGTTTCTTCGGTTTTCTTCGGAGTTAAGGAAGATGAAACCTTTATTGCCGTGCGTGACTGTCTTCCCGGCGCAAACTGTGGCGCTTGCGGATACAGCGGTTGCGACGGATACGCCAAGGCTCTTACCGACGGAAGCGCAAAAACAAACCTTTGTATTCCCGGCGGAGATAAAACGGCATCTGATATTGCGGCGCTTCTCGGTGTTGAAGCCGAGGACGTTGTCGAAAAGGTTGCCTACATTGCTTGTAACGGCAAATGCGGAGCCGTCGAGAAAAAGTACGACTATCGCGGCGAGCCTAACTGTGTAGCGGCGAACCTCGCTTATCACGGAGATAAGGAATGTACTTACGCTTGCCTCGGTTACGGTGACTGCGCCAAGGCTTGCCCGCATAACGCTATATCCATTAAAGATAACGTAGCTTGCGTTGATCCGCAGAAGTGCGTTGGTTGCGGAATATGCGTACATACCTGCCCCAACCACCTTATAAATCTTGTTTGCGATACTACTCGCGTTATCGTCGAGTGCTCGAATCACGAAAAGGGCGCTACGACTCGCAAGCAATGCTCAAACGGCTGTATCGGCTGTATGAAATGTGAGAAAACCTGCCCTCACGGCGCAATAAAGGTTATTGACAATCTTGCAACCATCGATTATTCGCTTTGCACAGGATGTAAG
>JAZRGJ010000204.1:0-6940 GCA_045644125.1 Eubacteriales bacterium
CTCTTTTCCAAGCTCTAACATATCGCCTAAGGCTAAACTGAAATAACGATTTGGATAATGAAGAGTCAGATATTCAATATCCGCCTTTACAGCTTCGGGCGAAGAACTGTAAGTGTCGTCGAAAACTGAAAAGCGCTTGAAATTTATGAGCTTTTGTCTTAAGGAGATTTTTTCGCAATTTTTAATTCCCAAAAGCATTTTTTCTTTATCCAAATTGAGAAGATCTCCGAAAACAAGTGAGATCAAAATAGAGTTCAGGTGGTGAGCTGCTCGATACGAGGTAGAAAAGCTTAATATTTTTTCGGAATTGTGATAAAAATCGTAAAATCCTATTAGAGATGAGCGTGTCAGATGATATTCTGCGTTGGAATCTGAAAGCGAGAATTTAAATCTTGCTTCTGAAAGCAAAGGCTCGCCGTCGGGCGCAAGGATTCTTTCGTCGCTCATTCCGGCGGCGATTTCAAGCTTTGCTTGCGCTATCAATTCACGTGAGCCGAGCTTTCCGATGTGGGCGTTTCCTATATTGGTTATTACGGCGTAGTCGGGCGCTATCGCTTCCGAAAGCTCTTGAATTTCTCCTAAAGCGTTCATTCCCAATTCAAGAATCAGAATTTCCGTGTCGCGCGGCGCTGTAAGAAGCGAGAGGGATACGCCGATAGAATTGTTATAATTCATATAAGTTTTGTGTGTGTTATAATACTTGTCGAATAGAGCCGCGCAAAATTCTTTGGTCGTGGTTTTTCCGACGCTTCCGGTTATCGCTATCGTAGCTTTAAGCAGTTTAAGTTGCTTTTTATAAAAGCTTGCAAGCTTAAGCAAAGCTTTTTCGCAATCGGAAACAATGAAATCCGCCGATTTTGAAAGGGAACTGACGGTTTTGGCGCCTTTATTTAAGGCTTCTTTAATATGCTCTTCGTCGCTTGCCTTGTCAGACGTAATTGAAAAAAACAAGTCCCCCTCCAAAGCCTCGCGTGAATCTGTCGTTATATGAGTGAAAATTCCTTCGTTCGTTTTTTTCGAAAATGCCTCGCAATGCTTAATCAAAAGATTTAACGGAAGAGGCATGCCCAAAGCTATTCTCATCTGTAACATCTCGCCTTTCTCTTTTTTGGAGAGCTTGTTCAATTATCTCTTTTTCGGAAAATCTGCGGTATCCGTTTTTATCAAGAATATAATTTTCAGAACCCTTACCGGCAATTACTATTATATCGCCGTCTTTCGCATTAAGTATTGCGCAATCGATTGCTTTTTTTCTATCGGTTACAACGATTCTTTTGCCGGTTTCGCTAAAGCCTTTAAGTATATCTTCTATGATCTCATTTTCCGGTTCTTGCCGTGGGTTATCGTTCGTGATTATTGAAAGATTGCAATATTTTTCTGCTATCGATGCCATTGTCGGTCGTTTTTGTTTATCCCGCTCTCCACCGCATCCGAAAACAATTATAATATTCTGCTTCGATTTTTTTACCGATTTTACAGTTTTTAGCAAATTATCGAGAGCGTCCGGCGTGTGCGCATAATCTCTTATGACGGTAACCGTTCCGTCGGTCACGTCAAACCTTCCGTCTATCGAGCGTACTTTGCTTAAGCTGTCTTTTATGCGGCAAGGCTTGAATCCCAGCGCAATTAAAGCCTTTATCGCCATCAAGGAATTGTATATATTATAAGCGCCCACAAGATTCATTGTAACTTTGAATATGAGGTCTTTTTCTTTATAAATATATTCAGTCAAAAGAAAGCCGCTTTGCGCTATTTCTCGTGCCACGGCATCTGCGGGCCAGAGAATACCAACGGATTCCGTTTTGCATTTTACCTCGGTTAAAGCTTTTCTTGAGTATCTGTCGTCGCGGTTGAAAATTCCTATTTTGCATTTTGAAAAAAGCTTCAACTTTGATTCGTAATAAGATTCTAAGGTATTGTGAAAATCAAGATGCTCGGGGGAAAGATTCGTAAATATACCTATTTCAAAGAAAATCGGAGCGAGCTTGTCGAAATACAGAGCGTGGCTTGACGCCTCCATCACGATGTATTTGCAATCAAGCTTTTGCATTTCGGCTATTTTCTGATATAAAAGCTCGGGGTCGGGGGTAGTCATGGAGTAAAATTCTTCGTTCAAGATTTTTCCGTCCGCTTCAATCTTTCCCGTGCCGATAAACCCGACTTTTTCTCCTTCTTTTTCAAGTATGCTTTTTATGAGAGTTGCCGTCGTGGTTTTTCCGTTTGTTCCGGTAACGGCAATGAATTTCGTTTTTTTATAATCTACCTTATAAAATCTTGAATAAGCGTAGGCCATTGTTTTTCTTATGTTTTTTACGTACAAAACGCAAGTATTCAAGTTTTCGTCGGATAAAACGCAATCGGATACGATTACAGTTGCGCGCTTGATAATATTTAGTATATTTTCCGGGCAATTTTTTATACTTTTCAAAAGAAAAAAGAGAGTATTTTCACCGATTTCTTCCGCTTTGCGTGTTAAATCGTTTATTTCTATATCTTTTTCAATCGGTGTTTCACTAACGTATTCCTCTTCGTAAATCAATTCGCTAAGCTTCATATTTACCCCTCAAAATCGCATATAAGAATTTCAAGCTCGATTACACTTCCTCTTTTTACGTTTGCTCCAAGCGGCAAGGATTGTTTAACTACAGCGCCCGTTTCTCCGTTTCCTCTCAGCCGTATATTAAGTCCCGAGTTTATAGCGAGCGTTACAGCTTCGCTGATTTCAAGGCCGACGAGGGAGGGGACTGATACGTAGTCTTGATAGTCTTCCGTATAAAGTATAACTTTGGAAAGAGAATTGTTTATTATATCCTCGCTGTTTGGCGTTTGTCTTTTCACGAAACCGCCGCTTCCTATTATTTCGTATTTGATTCCAAGCTTTTCAAGCTTTGCTTTTGCGCTCTCAACTGATAAGCCGACGAAATTATCTACGGTAATATCCGCCGTAACATTATCGGATTCATAATCGAGATAGGGAAGAGCTTTTTCCAAAAATGCGGAAACGTAAGGCGCGGCAACGTAGCTGCCGTATTTGATTGTAGAAAACGGTTCGTCAACCACGATAATTACGGCAATTCCGCTTTCATCAGAGGGAGAAAAAGCAACGGTTGAGCCAATTCTTAAATAAGAGTTGCCGTTTTCGTCCAATATATCGAATTTTTGCGAAGTTCCGGTTTTTGCCGCAACCTTATATCCGAGAACCCGCGCGTTTTTCGCTCCGCCCTCGCCGCTGACTCCTTCCTCAAGAACGCTTGCGACCGTTTTCGCAACTTCTTCCGAAATCACTTGCCTTTTTACCGTGGGCGTGTGGCTTGAAATAACGTTTCCTTTTGAATCTATGATTTTTTCAACGAGATATGGCGTAACGAGCTTTCCGCCGTTTGCCACGGCAGAGATTGCGGTCAGATGGTTTATAACTGTGACTTTAAATCTTTGCCCGAACGATGCCGTTGCAAGTTCGGTTGCTCCCATGTTTTCTTCCTTGTGGAAAATCGTTCCCGCTTCGCTGGGAAGATCAATTCCTGTTTTCTCAAAATATCCGAAATTTTCTACGTAATCGTAAAAATCGGCCACGCCTATTTTCTCTGCCAGCTTCATCATAGTCGGGTTGCAAGACATTTGTAATCCGTAGGCAAGAGAGAATCCCTGGCCGTGCCCTGTAACCTTGTGGCATTTAATGCGCCAGCCGCCGACCGTGTGATACCCGTTGCAAGAAAATTTATCACTTGTGCTTGCAATTTTCAAATCAAGAGCGCTCGCCACGGTCACGATTTTGAATGTGGAGCCGGGCTCGTACGTTTCGCTTATCGCTTTATTGGACCACATTACCTCAAGCAACTCTTTTTTATATTGCTTGTATTCTTCCGAGTCTTTTGCGAATCCTGACGCAAGAAGCTTTTTTGCCGAAAGCGAATCAAGCTCGTATGGAGAATTCGGGTTGAAAGGAGATGAGGTTGCCATGGCTAATATTGCTCCTGTTTCAGTATCCATAACAACTCCCGTCACTCTGTTTTTTACGTCGTGGTTTTTAACTATCGTAGCCAGCTGTGACTCCAATTCCTCTTGTAAATACATATCTATCGTTGTTACGATGCTGTAGCCGTCCTCTGCGGGATAATAGCTTGAATATTCGGTGTCAAGCGCATTGCCGTTTGCATCCTTGGCGTATAGGTAATAGCCGTCCTTTCCTTTGAGTATATCGTCGTAATAATATTCAAGTCCGTATAAACCTTGGTTATCGCTGCCGCAAAATCCCAAAACGTGCGCGGCTAAGGTTTCTTTCGGATAATAACGGGAGCTTTGCGCTTCTGTGAAAACGAGATTGTGTAAAGCGTTTTCTTTTATGAATTGCAAAAGATTTTGATATTCCTCTTCGTTTGCAATCTTCTTAACCGTTACGTCAAGGACGTTGGTGTTTTGTATTTTAGTTAATAGGGAAGCGTAGTCTACTTTAAGTATATCGGATAAGCCTTTTGCGATTTTTTCCGAGTAATTCACCCCGCTCGTCTTTTCGGCGCTTTTAATATCTTTGGAAGAAACGAAAACTCGCCACCCGGTTTCCGTGCTTGCCAGAACGTTCATTGAGCTGTCGTATATAGTTCCGCGCGTGGCTTTTAAGGCGGTGCTTGTCGTTACCTCTTCAAAAACTTTGTTTTTATAGTAGTCGTAAGAGAAATATTGAAGCTTAAATAAATTTATCAAAAGGTATGCCGCAAAAAGCATAAAGCATACCGATATAACGACGATACGGCGTTTTGTGGTAACTATAGCGGGTTCGGATGTAATTTTTCTTTTCTTCATAAAATCCTCAAAAAAAGATATAGCGATAACTCCATCGAGCCATCGCTATATCTTATTGTATATTCGGTTATTTTATGAGAAATATTGATTATTTGTTATTGAAAACGTTATTATCGTAAACGTACGAAGTTTCTTCATTAGACTCAACGTTTTCGGGTTCAACTATAACGGGGGATTCATAGCGCACGCTCTTGTCGGAAAAAGCGCCGAAAGAAAGAACTAAGGAGCAAACGATGAGAGCGGAGAACAAAGCTGAAGCCGCCGTTCTCAAGGGGAATTTTCTTATAGTTTTCGCCTTGGGAGCTTTAGCGTTGAGCTTTTCTTTTATATTGGAAAAAGAAGTAGAAACAATGTTGATAGCGGAGTTTTGCTTTTTTTCTGCGGCAAGATTTTTATTTCCGGATTTCATACGCATATACTCGCCAAGTGAATACTGTTTATCGTTTTTGACTATAGTAAATGCCGCTTTGGTGTTGGCATAAAGTTTTTCGTATACATTATATGAATTCATTGTCTTGTTTTCTCCTTATATTTTTTCCGCCACTCTCAACTTTGCGCTTCGTGAACGTGGATTTGCGTTCAATTCTTCATCGCTCGGGAGAATCGGCTTTCTGTTAGTTTCTTTTATTATTGGTTTTTTACCGCATACGCATACGGGAAAATCTCGAGGGCAGGTGCAACCTGAGGATAAATTGCGGAAGCTTTGCTTAACGATTCTGTCTTCTAACGAATGGAAGGATATTATGGCGATTCTTCCACCGGGTGAGAGTGCGTAAGCTGCGGTTTTAATAAGAGGCTCTATGGCGTCAAGTTCGCCGTTTACTTCTATTCTTATAGCCTGAAAGGTTCTTTTTGCGGGATGAGGCCCGTCCATTCTTTTTGCGGCGGGTATTGCGGATTTAATTAAATCTGAAAGCTCGAATGTTGTTTCTATCGGTTTTTCTTCACGCTTTCTCACGATTGCGTGAGCAATTTTACCTGCAAAATGTTCCTCGCCGTAATCGAAAATAATTTTTCTGAGCTTGTCCTCGGAATAGTTATTAACAACTTCGTATGCCGAAAGGGGAGCGTCGGTGTCCATACGCATATCAAGTCTTGCGACGTGCATATATCCGAAGCCTCGTTCGGGAGTATCGAATTGGTGAGAACTGCATCCAAGGTCGGCTAAAACGCCGCCAAGGTTATTTATATTAAATTCTTTTATTACGTTTTCTATATTGGAAAAATTATCGTTTACGAAAGTTACTCTGTCTAAATAATCCGAAAGTCTTTCAGTAGCCGCTTTAATTGCGTTCTTATCTCTGTCGAAGCATATAAGGCGTGAATTTTTGCCCATTCTTTTCGCAATCTCAAGAGAATGGCCACCGCCGCCTGCCGTGCAGTCTATGTAAGTATAACCGTCACGGATATTTAAAGCTTCTATACATTCGTAGAGAAGAACGGAAGTGTGTGAAAATTTTATATCGGACATTTCAAGCTCCTATCAGAGTCCGTATTGAAGCATAAGCGCGCGAATTTCTTCCAAGTCGCGATTCTTTTCTCGCTCGTTCCAAATTTCCTCAGCCCAGATTCTTATCTGTTTGCCGGCGCCGACGAAAACCATATTTTTTTCTATGTGAGCGTATTCGAGAAGTTTTTCATCAAGTATTATTCTTCCGTTTGAGTCGGGAGTGCATTTTTGCGCACGGCTAAGGAGCAATTCCTGAAGCTGCGCGGCTTGAACTTCGGGGAGCTTTGCGATTTTATCTACGTAAGCCTCCCAATCTTCAGCGGTGTAAACCGAAAGGTAAGCGTCAAGTTTACGGGTTATGTAAAATTCTTCGCCAAGCTCTTCGCGGAACTTTGCAGGAATGAAAACTCTCTTTTTTGCGTCAAGCGAGTGATTGTAAGAGCCTACGAATGACATTACACAGCCCTCCTTTCTGTATTTTTCACCACTTTTACATAGTGTTGTGCAGTAGCTGTCATTGAGAACGATGCCGCCAGCATCATCAATGCGATAAATGAATAAAATCTTTTCATATGATTATAATTTTATGATTGTTGTACAAAGAATGTGTATTGCTCGTCGTTGCAAGCAGTAATGCCAGAGTCTTTTACCATTGTTTCTTCCGCAGGGATGGTGTCACCATTTGTGTTG
>JAZRGJ010000205.1:0-2985 GCA_045644125.1 Eubacteriales bacterium
ATAGTGCGTATGTTTCTACCCTCACGGCCTATGATTCGGCCCTTCATTTCGTCGTTAGGAATCTGAACGACGGAGATTGCAACTTCGCTAACGTGGTCGGAAGCAAAGCGCTGGATTGCAAGAGAGAGTATGTCCTTTGCGCGAGTGTCGGCTTCATCACGGAATCTCTCTTCGTATTCTGCGATTTTAAGAGCCGTTTCGTGCTGCATTTCGCTGTCAAGGCGAGCTACAAGCTCTGCTTTAGCGTCATCCTTGGTGAGTCCTGCGATTCTTTCAAGAGAAGCGATCTGAGCGTTAAGTACGTTCTCGGTTTTAGCCTTAAGATCGTCCGCCTCCTTGTGCTTGTCGGCAAGAGCCGCTTCTTTTCTTTCGATCGCCTCAAGCTTTGCATCAAGGCGCTCTTCCTTTTGAGTTACGTTTCTTTCAAGTCTTGAAACTTCCTTGCGGCGCTCTTTAACGTCGAAGTCAGCTTCTTTTTTCATTTGGAATATTTCTTCTTTTGCCGAAATTATAGCTTCTTTTTTCGAGCTCTCGGCATTTTTTATTGCATCTTCAAGAATCTTGCGAGCCTGGGTTCTTGCAGAACCGAGCTGGCGCTCACTCGACAACTTTTTGATAATTATACCGACGATTGTGCCGACAACAGCGCCGCCGCCGATTCCAATGAGGAAACTTAAAATATCGAAATTCAATTTACACCTCCTTCTGATTACATCATTTTTGTAACCTATATCGTAAAAAGTTTGTTGTTTGTTAATATGAAACCGCTGTTTCTGCCGCGCGTTAACCCTTTCGCGCATGTGAAATATAAGCAATACTCATACGTATAATATTATATATTATTTTATGCTTAAAGTCAAGAGATTTTTTGTGGCAAAACGAAATTTTAGCACTTAACACCCTTGTCAGCTAAATGTTAACAAAAAATTCATAAAATTTTCGGCGTAAACTATTGACACGGGGGCTAAAATAGATTATATTATAGGTGACAAATTTAGCACTTGTTCTTTGTGAGTGCTAAAAACTGTGGAAAGAGGTGAGATTTTTGGAAGATAATAGGCTCAGCGCAAGAAAAATGCGAATTTTGAAGGCGATCGTAGACGCTCACATAAATAACGGAGAGCCTGTAGGTTCTAAATTTCTCTCGCAAGAGGTTGGCATTACTTGCTCGCCCGCCACGATAAGAAATGAAATGGCGGAGCTTGAAGCTCTCGGGTATCTTGAACAGCCACACACCTCTGCGGGCAGAATTCCGTCGGAGCTTGGCTACAGATTTTACGTTGATTCTCTCGTAAGACAGTATAGCGAAACGAAAACGGAGATTGACGAAATAAACGAGAAGCTTCGTTACAAGCTCACCGAAATGGACGAGATACTTTCCGAGGCGTCGCGCCTTGCGGCATCCTTTACCGATTACACCGGTATCGCCTTTAAAGCGGGGGCGGGAAAGGTAAGGATTTCAAAGTTTGAAACGGTTTATCTTGGGCCGCGCGATTTTCTTCTCGTTATAATTTTCTCGGGCGATATTATCAAGCCGAAGTCTGTGCATCTCGGCTTCTCGATAAGCCGTGAGGATCTTACACGCTTTACCGAGGCTATCAATATTTATCTCGTTAATATGACGGCGGAATCGATCAGTATGCCCGTTATCGTGAAGCTTGAGGCTATTATGGGCCAAGCCGGCGCTATGGTGCATCCTGCGGTTAAGCTCATATATGAAACGATGAACGAGCTTGATACGGCTGACGTAAAGCTTGACGGTGTTAATAAGCTTTTGCAATATCCCGAATATTCCGACGTGTCGAAGCTTCAGCGCCTTATCGGTATGCTTGAAGAAAAGGATAAGCTCCTTGACGTTATATCCTCTCACGAGGCGAGCGCTGACGGAATAAACGTTTATATCGGAAAAGAGAACGATTCTGACGTTATGTCAAACACGACTCTTATATTTAAAAATATAACCGTCGGCGGTAAAAGACTTGCCGTTGGCGTTATAGGCCCGAAGAGAATGAATTACTCTAAGGTTATAGGTATGTTAAACCGGCTTGCGTCCGGATTTGACAGAATTTTCAGTGACGACGAGAATAACTTGCTCGGCGACGGAAACGGAGGCTAACAGTGGAAAACGAGAACATAAAGGAAACTGAAAATATTGACACGCCCCAAGAGGAAAAGAGCGAAAAGAAGAAAAAGCGTGACGTAAAAGCGGAGCTTGAAGCTGAGATTGAGGCTTTGAAGGCTGAAATCAAAGAGCGTGACGATAAGTATTTGAGAATGGCGGCGGAGTACGATAATTTCCGCAGAAGATCAAGGGAAGAGCATACTGCGTGTTACGAAAACGCGCTTTCCGACACGGTAGCGGAGCTTCTTCCGATTATCGATAACCTTGAAAGAGCAACCCTTTACAGCGATGCGGATAAGGTGCGCGAGGGGCTTGTTATGATAGAAAAAAGCGTTACCGCGGTTTTCGAAAAGCTCGGAATTGCCGAGGTCGGCAAGGTTGGAGAAAAATTCGATCCCAATCTTCATAATGCGGTTATGCATATAGACGATGAGGCTTTCGGCGAGGGCGAAATCGTTGAGGTATTCCAAAAGGGATACAAAAAGGGAAATAAAATAATCCGTTTTGCAATGGTTAAAACGGCAAATTAAAGTTTACAAATTCATCTATATATAAGGAGAAAAACTAAAATGGGAAAAATTATTGGTATTGACTTAGGTACAACCAACTCATGCGTAGCAGTATTCGAGGGCGGCGAGCCCATCGTTATAACTAACCCCGAAGGAGCAAGAACAACGCCTTCCGTAGTTGCGTTCGCAAAGAACGGCGAGCGTCTTGTAGGTCAGGTTGCAAAGCGCCAGGCTGTAACTAACCCCGATAAGACGGTAAGCTCTATTAAGAGAGATATGGGTAGCGACGTTAAGGTTGAAATAGACGGAAAGAAGAAGTCGGAGGCCAAGCGGTCTTAGGAAGACAATGGTTCC